>NZ_JAKJSN010000062.1:0-29558 GCF_050337005.1 Photobacterium japonica
CAGGACCACAGGACCACAGGACCACAGGACCACAGGACCACAGGACCACAGGACCACAGGATCCCATAACCTCTTTTGCCCTTCCGCTTTTACCCGAGACTCGTCCCTTAAAACTCGTTCCTGAACATCGATCTTTCTCGTTCCTCGAAGCGAAGCGTGACTCGTCCCTTTAGACTTAAAACTCGCCCCTTCTTCCTGCGTCAATTTTTTGTCGGTTTGTTGGAATGGTTCTTGCATTAAACCGTGTCACTGAGCGTGATATTGCGTATATCACGTGACTTACAGAGTTCCTTGCTGCCATAACCGGATGACATGAAATTTTCTTTACCTTTTTCCGATAAATTACCGTTTTCACGGCTAGAGTCGATGCCGGCTATCGGCGCCCCGATCATGGTACTTGCCACGCTCGGCATGGTCATCTTGCCGATGCCTCCCATTCTGTTGGACATGGCATTTACCTTCAATATCGCGTTGGCAATGGTGATTCTACTGGTCACTATTTATGCGCGTCGCCCGCTGGATTTTGCCGCTTTCCCGACCATCTTGTTGATCGCGACCTTGTTGCGATTAGCCTTGAACGTGGCCTCGACCCGTGTCGTCTTACTGTATGGTCATGAAGGGCCCGAAGCGGCGGGACATGTGATTCATGCCTTTGGTGCCGTCGTGATTGGGGGTAACTATGCCGTTGGTTTAGTGGTGTTTTTGATCTTAATGATCATTAACTTCATGGTGGTAACTAAAGGTGCGGGGCGTATTTCAGAAGTGAGTGCGCGTTTCACCTTGGATGCTTTGCCGGGTAAACAGATGGCGATTGATGCCGATCTAAATGCTGGCTTGATTGACCAAGATCAGGCCCGTACCCGCCGTTTTGAAGTGACCAAAGAAGCCGACTTTTACGGTTCGATGGACGGTGCCTCGAAGTTTGTAAAAGGGGATGCGATTGCCGGTATTTTGATTTTGTTTATGAACATTATCGGCGGGGTCGTGATTGGCATGGGCCAGCATGGCCTTGGGTTTGGCGAAGCGATTGAAATTTACAGCTTGCTGACCATTGGTGATGGTTTGGTGGCACAGATCCCCTCCTTGTTACTGTCAATCGCCGCTGCAATGCTGGTGACGCGTCAAAATACTGACGAAGACATGGGCCAGCAAATGTCCCATCAAATGTTCAGTAACCCGCAAGCCTTGGTCATTACGAGTGCGATCTTGTTTGTAATGGGGGTCGTGCCGGGTATGCCGCATATCCCGTTCTTGCTATTCGCTGCCCTTGTGGGTGGTTTTGCCTACTGGCGCATTAAACAGGCGCAAGCCGCCGCTGTTGCAGAAGCCGAGAAACCGACGACCGATCTGACAGCCCCCGCGCCACAAAAAGAACTGTCGTGGGATGACGTGCAACCGGTCGACATCATCGGTTTGGAAGTGGGTTACCGCTTGATCCCGATGGTGGATAAAGAGCAAGGCGGCGAACTGCTTGACCGCGTAAAAGGCGTACGTAAGAAGCTGTCGCAAGATTTTGGTTTCCTTATTCCACCGGTACACATTCGCGATAACTTGGAATTGCCGCCCAATACCTATCGAATCAGTTTGATGGGTGTCGCTTGCGGTGAAGCCAATATCCACCCGAACATGGAATTGGCGATCAACCCCGGCCAAGTGTTTGGCCATATTGACGGCGAAGCGACCCGTGATCCCGCCTTTGGGTTGGACGCGGTGTGGATTTTGGACTCCCAGCGTGAGCATGCACAAGCCTTAGGCTACACCGTGGTGGATTCCGCCACAGTGTTGGCGACCCACTTGAGCCAGATCCTCACCAACTGTGCCTCGCAACTGTTGGGCCACGAAGAAGTACAGAACTTGTTGGAAATGCTGGCACAGAACACACCGAAATTGGTGGAAGGGTTTGTGCCGGAGCAGTTGCCGTTGGGGGCGGTGGTGAAAGTGCTGCAGAACTTGCTGCATGAAGGGATCCCGATCCGTGATGTTCGCACCATTGTGCAGACCTTGTCTGAGTACGCGGCAAAAAGTCAAGATCCTGACATTTTGACGGCCGCAGTACGCATTAGCCTTAAACGTTTAATTTGCCAAGAAATCAATGGAATAGAGCCTGAATTGCCGGTGATAACACTGGTTCCAGAGTTGGAACAGATATTGCATAAGACAATGCAGTCTGCCGGTGGGGAATCCACGGGCATTGAACCGGGGCTGGCGGAGCGTTTACAGCGCTCCTTGGCAGAAGCGACCCAGCAGCAGGAGCTGAAAGGCGAACCGGCTGTCTTGCTGACATCGGGCGTGTTGCGCTCGACGTTGGCGAAGTTTGTGAAAAATACCATTCCTTCTTTGCGGGTGCTCTCTTATCAAGAAGTACCGGACGAGAAACAAATACGTATCGTCAGTGCCGTGGGTAATCAGTAATGCCTAGGGTCAATGTGAAGCATAGCGTTACGGGTAGACGTCAGAGACGCAGCATGATGAAGCAGGATTATAATATTGAAAATTAAACGTTTTTTTGCCAAGGACATGCGCACCGCCCTGAGTCAGGTTAAAGAAGAGTTGGGCGCGGATGCTGTGATCATGTCCAACAAGAAAGTGACCGGCGGGGTGGAGATTGTTGCGGCAGTGGATACTGACGTCGACGACACGCCACCGGCATCGACCTCTACGCGCCACATGTTGGCAGAGCGCTTGGGTCAGGCGAAACGCAAGTTAGTGGATGACAAAGTGCAGTTGCAGCAGCCTGCTAACGTCAGCCGTTTTGCCAATGTCTTGCAAAATTATACCGGCAGTGATGCCGCAGAGATGGAGCCTGAAGCGGATTCCTTGTCGGCGTTGTTACAGCGCCAGTCGAAGCACTCGCATTCACCGTCTCACGCAACGGCGCAGCAAGACCTACATCAAGGTTTGCAGAGAGAGTCGCACCGAGATGCACATCGAGATCTTAATCGCGATCGTCATCAAGAAGGGCGACGCGATCAGCGTGGTGATAGGCACGGTGATCACCGTTATCAGGAACAAGATGCTTTGAATGCGGGGTTCCGACAGGGCGGTTATGATCGCGAACCGGTTGGGCGTCCAGCATCACAGGTTGCCCGTTCGGCGGGACAATCACGCACCGCGCCGTCTCGAGCGGCAGCATCACCATCGGCACAAGGTTATGGCCGTCAGGCACACGCACTGGACATCGGTGATTACCGCCGTCCGGAAGTACGGCAGCCAGACAGCGTGGGCGGGCAGCGTCGTCATACCCCACAGGGCACGTCGGCATCATCCGAGTATGCCCGTGGCGGCAATCGGTTAGACCCGAGCCGTTACGATCCCAAAGCCCAGCCGCACAGCGAAGGGGAAATGGATGCCATGCGCAATGAGCTGGCCTCTATCCGCCGTTTGCTGGAACACCAAGTGTCCGGGTTGATGTGGCAGGAAGTGGAGCGCCGTGAACCGATGCGCGCCATGATGATCAAACGCTTAGAAAAAATGGGCTTGTCGCCAGAATTGGCCGATCAGTTGGCGTGTTACATCCCAGAAGATGTGCCGCCGAATGAAGCGTGGCCGGCGTTGTTAGATCTGCTGACCGATCAAATCAGTACGACGGACGATTGTATTTTAAATACCGGTGGCGTCGTGGCGTTGTTGGGGCCGACGGGGGTGGGGAAGACTACCACCATCGCCAAATTGGCGGCGCGCGCGGCGATGGACTTTGGTCCGGATCAGATCGCCATGGTCACCACCGATACGTTCCGTATTGGGGCGCATGAGCAGTTGGCCACCTATGGCCGCATTATGGGCTGTCCGGTACGCGTGGCTAAAGATGCCGAAGAGTTGGCCGATATACTTCATCAGCTCCGTCATCGCCGTCTGATTTTGTTAGACACCGCCGGTATGGGCCAGCGTGATATTCGCTTGTCTGAGCAGTTAGATACCTTGATGCAAAACAGTGGGTCGCAGATCCGCAGTTTCTTGGTGTTACCTGCCACAGCCCAACGCCGTGTGTTGCATGAAACCATTGAACATTTCCGCCGTATTCCGTTGTCGGGGTGCGTGCTGACCAAATTGGATGAATCGCTCAGCCTCGGAGAAGTGGTGTGTGTCGCGATTCAACATGCGTTGCCCATTGCCTATTTGGCCGACGGGCAGCGCGTGCCAGAAGATATTAAGGTCGCTACGGGTAACTACTTGGTTGCACGAGCAAATGAATTATTAGAACAAGAGTTAAGTCAGCAACCCCATTACTGGACTAGCGATAGCTCTGACAACCAGTCGGCAGACTTTTATGATTGAGACCAGCATGTACGATCAAGCGAGCGGTTTGCGCCGTATGACACAGCTTACCTCGACCAAAGTGATTACGGTTACGGGCGGTAAAGGCGGCGTAGGAAAAACAAACGTCACCTTGAACATGGCCATTGCGATGGCTCGCCAAGGTAAGCGCGTGATGGTGTTGGATGCCGATCTGGGTCTGGCCAATGTGGATGTGATGCTCGGGGTGCGTGCGACCCGTAATTTGTCGCATGTGTTGGCGGGTGTCTGTGATTTGCAAGACATCATCGTGGAAGGGCCGTATGGGGTGAAAATTGTCCCTGCGTCTTCCGGTACGCAGAACATGGCCGAACTGACCGCCGCCCAACACATGGGATTGATCCGTGCGTTCAGTACGTTAGAAGACGACATCGATGTGTTGCTGGTGGATACCGCCGCGGGCATTTCAGACATGGTGCTGAGCTTTTCACGCGCGGCACAAGATGTATTGGTGGTGGTGTGCGACGAACCCACGTCGATTACTGATGCCTATGCACTGATCAAAATCCTGAGCCGTGAATACGATGTTCAGCGCTTCAAAATTGTCGCCAACATGGTGCGTAGCTACCGTGAAGGCCGAGATTTGTTCACCAAACTGACCCGCGTGACCGAGCGTTTCTTGCAGGCCAATTTGGAATTGGTGGCGTGTATTCCGCTCGATGACAGCGTGCGCCAAGCGGTGAAACGTCAGCGTGTGGTGGTGGAAGCCTACCCGCGTAGTCCTGCGGCGTTGGCGATGAATGCACTGGCAAACAAAGCCGTGACATGGCCCGTGCCGGCGAGCCCGGGTGGTCACTTAGAATTCTTTGTCGAAAAACTCCTGATCAAGCGCACACAGCAAGAGGTGTCGCTCAGTGAATAAAGCACTGACTTATGGCCGTTATCAGGAAAGTCCGCATGCCTTTATCGCGCGTTATACGTCGCTGGTAAAACGCATTGCGCACCATCTGATGGGGCGATTACCCCCCAATATCTTGCTGGAAGACTTGATCCAAGCGGGCATGATCGGCCTATTGGAGGCGCAGCAAAATTACGATCCGAGCAAAGGGGCCAGCTTTGAAACCTTTGCCGGGATCCGGATCCGAGGCGCGATGTTAGATGACATTCGTCGCGGTGATTGGGTGCCGCGCTCGGTGTACAAGAACAGTCGCCGCATCACCGAAGCCATTTCAGTGCTTGAGGGCATCTTAGGGCGCGATCCCAATGATCAGGAAATTGCCGCCCACCTTGAGATGCCGCTTGAGCAGTATCACCAAGCCCTGAATGACGTCAATTGCGGCCGTTTAGTAGGGATGGATGATCTGGGTGTCGCAGAAGATGTGGTTTCTAATGATGAATCTATCCATGAAAACCTTCCTTTTCAGGGAGTTGTAGACGATAATTTCCGCCAGTCACTGGCGGATGCCATAAAAACACTGCCTGAAAGAGAGGCATTAGTCCTATCACTTTACTATGACGAGGAACTCAACCTCAAAGAGATAGGGGCTGTCATTGGGGTGAGTGAATCCCGAATTTGCCAGATACATAGTCAGGCGATGCAACGTTTGCGGTCCAAGCTCAAGGCTTGGACGGCGTAATACCCATTAGCTAAAACACTGTGACCGCAGTGGAGGCCACTTTGAATAAAAACATGAAAATCCTCATTGTTGATGACTTCTCAACAATGCGCCGAATCGTTAAGAACTTGCTACGTGACTTGGGTTTTAACAACACCCAAGAGGCGGACGATGGATTGACAGCGCTGCCGATGTTGAAAAAAGGTGACTTTGACTTCGTCGTGACAGATTGGAACATGCCCGGCATGCAAGGTATCGATTTGCTTAAGCATATCCGTGCCGATGCGCAGCTACGCCATTTGCCTGTATTGATGATCACGGCGGAAGCCAAACGTGAGCAGATCATCGAAGCGGCACAGGCGGGCGTGAATGGTTACATTGTGAAGCCGTTCACCGCAGCCACGCTGAAAGAAAAATTGGATAAAATTTTCGAGCGCATGCAATAAGTTATCGTCGGGCGTAAAAGGACAACCATTACCATGATTACACTTGATCAGGCCAAAACGCTTGTCAGTCTGCTTGAAGCGGGTAACCAAGACGATGCGAACAGGATGCTGACAGGCCTCGTTTCAGACAGTCACGATCCTGTGTATGCCGAAGTGGGCCGATTAACACGCCAGTTGCATGATTCACTGGCCAATTTCCGCCTGGATCCGCGTATTAACGATCTTGCAAAGACGGACATCCCGGATGCCCGCGATCGCTTAATGTATGTAATAGATAAAACGGAAGCAGCAGCCAATAAAACCATGGATGCGGTGGATGCTATCCAGCCTTTGGCGGATCGCATGGGGGAGACCCTGCAAGAAATCCACCCGCGTTGGCAACGGCTGATGGCCGGACAGATTGAGTTGATGGAATTCAAATCGCTTTGTCACGACATTGATCATCTGTTCACTCAGGTCGAGAGTGACGGTACGGTGCTGCGCAGCCATTTGACTGAGATCTTCATGGCCCAAGATTTCCAAGACCTGACCGGTCAAATCATCCGTCGGGTGATTGAATTGGTGCATGAAGTGGAAGATCAGCTGGTTGAAATACTTAAAGCTTTTGGCATGGAACAAGATGACAACACGGACACACCTCGTCCTGTTTGTGGATTGGCACCTGAAGGGCCGATCGTGAACAGCGAAGTGCGCGAAGATGTCATGTCTACCCAGGACGATGTCGACGACCTGCTATCGAGCCTAGGATTTTAGGGGAACGAAATGAGCTTTGATTTAGACGAAGATATCCTGCAGGACTTTTTGATAGAAGCCGGGGAAATCTTAGAGTTACTCTCTGAGCAGTTGGTTGCGTTGGAACGCCGTCCCGATGACGGTGAATTACTGAACGCTATCTTCCGTGGTTTCCATACCGTCAAAGGCGGGGCAGGTTTCTTGTCACTCGGTGAACTGGTGGACGCGTGCCACGGTGCTGAGAATATCTTTGACCTGCTGCGTACCGGAAAACGAGTGGTTAACGCCGAGTTGATGGACGTGATTTTACAGGCATTGGATACCATCAATGTCATGTTTGGTCAGGTACAAGATCGTGAACCGGTTGATCCGGCGGATCCGGCGTTGCTGGAAGCCCTGCACCGCTTTAGCTTGCCCCCGACAGCAGAAGAGTTACAACAGGCTGCCGCCCCGATTGCTGGGCAGGTAGCGGAGCTGATTGTTGAACAGGTTGTTGAGCCTGTTGCTGTGGCCCCTGCGTTCGAGATGCCTGTTTCTGAGCCGTCAGCGTTTGATCTACCCGCGCCAGCCCCTGTCGCTCCGGCCATTCCTGCGGCATTTGCCGCCTCTGTTGTATCAACGGCGATTGCAGGTGATTCGGTGGATGACATGACACAAGATGAATTTGACCGTCTATTGGATGAGTTGCACGGCATGGGGTGTGCGCCGGGTATGGCGTTGGACTCCGCGCCTGCTACACCGGCTGCATCTGTGACCGAGGCTCCTGTTAGTCACGACATTGTGAGCCAAATTCAAACAGAAACCGGCGACATTACGGATGACGAGTTCGAGCGTTTGTTGGATGAATTGCACGGTACGGGCAAAGCCCCAGGCTGTGTGGATGTCAGTGCCGATATCGCGGCTGTTGACGTGCCTGTTATGTTAGAACCCGCGTTGACAGAGCCCGCTTCTGTCTCATCAGCATCGGCGCCTGCGGCACCGGCTGCCAGTGTCAGCATGATGGGTGACAGCGATGATCTGATGAGCGATGACGAATTTGAACGTTTGCTGGATGAATTACACGGTAGCGGCAAAGGCCCTTCTGCGGAAGAGCTGGAGATGGCGACCAATCCGGTTATCAACATGCTGGATGACGTATTAGCGTCTGCGGCAGCATTGCCAAGTGCCTCGGCGGTGGAAGTGGACGATGTGTTTGCCGCTTCTGTTGCCGGGAGCATAATGCCTGCCTCGTCTGTGGCGTCTGTGGCGTCTGTGGTTGCTGACCCTGCACCGGTTGCGGCCGCTGCGGTATATGCCGCTCAAGCTGCAGCCCCTACAGCCCCTGTGCGTGCTGCGGCTAAAGAAAAAGCCAAAGTGGCCGATGCCACCGTGCGTGTGGATACCTCTACGCTAGATACCATCATGAACATGGTGGGTGAATTGGTGTTGGTGCGTAACCGCTTGGTGAGCTTGGGTCTGAACAGCAACGATGAAGACATGGCGAAAGCCGTGGCGAACTTGGATGTGGTCACGGCGGATCTGCAAGGTGCCGTGATGAAGACACGCATGCAGCCGATCAAGAAAGTGTTTGGCCGTTTCCCTCGCGTCGTACGTGATTTAGCGCGCACTCTGAATAAAGACATCGAGCTGGAAATGCGCGGTGAAGAAACCGATCTCGACAAGAACTTGGTGGAAGCGCTAGCGGATCCGTTGGTGCACTTGGTGCGAAATTCGGTCGATCACGGCATTGAAATGCCAGACGTGCGTGAAAAAGCCGGTAAACCGCGTCAGGGGACGGTGTTGCTGTCAGCCTCGCAGGAAGGGGATCACATTCTGTTGACCATCGAAGACGATGGCGGCGGTATGGACCCGGATAAACTGCGCGCGATTGCCGTTGAACGCGGTGTGATGGACAGTGATGCAGCGTCTCGTTTGACGGACAGCGAGTGTTACAACCTGATCTTTGCGCCGGGCTTCTCGACTAAGAAAGAGATCTCGGACATTTCAGGTCGTGGTGTGGGCATGGACGTGGTGAAAACCGGGATCAGCCAGCTGAACGGGTCGATTTCCATTGATTCCTCGCTCGGTAAAGGCACCCGCATTGACATCAAAGTGCCGTTGACCTTGGCGATCCTGCCGACCTTGATGGTGGGCGTGGGTGAGCAGCCGTTTGCCTTGCCATTGGCGAGCGTGAATGAGATCTTCCATTTGGATCTGCGCAAGACCAACACCGTCGATGGCCAGTTGACGATTATCGTTCGTGATAAAGCCATTCCGTTGTTCTACTTGCAAGACTGGTTGTCGGGTATGCGCACGACCCAACGCGCCCGCGACCACGGTCACGTGGTGATTGTACAGATTGGCCATCAGCGTATTGGTTTTGTGGTCGATACCTTGATTGGGCAGGAAGAAGTGGTGATCAAGCCATTGGATGATCTGCTACAAGGGACGCCTGGCATGGCAGGCGCGACCATCACCAGTGATGGTCACATTGCCTTGATTCTGGATGTGCCCAACTTGCTGAAGCATTACGCGGGTCGCTAAAGCGATCTGCGCAGCACGCTGTCGAATGAAACAGACTTCACTTGGGTAAAGAGTGAAGTCTGTCACTCCGATTCGATGCCTTATAACGCATTAATTTATCTGCAGATACCCAAATGTCCTTGTCTTTTTGCGTCTTTGCTTTCTCGCCTTCTTGGTGTGAGCGTAAGGGGATTTGGGTATAACGCACATTAACGGGACAACAATAAGCATGGCCGTGAAAGTATTGGTGGTGGATGATTCAAGTTTTTTCCGCCGACGTGTGAGTGAAATATTGAATGCGGATCCGCGTTTAAGCGTGATCGGCAATGCCGTTAATGGAAAAGAAGCCGTGGAGATGGCGCGTCAGCTACAACCAGATGTGATCACCATGGATATCGAAATGCCAGTCATGGACGGGATCACGGCGGTGCGTGAAATCATGCACGCTAATCCAACGCCGATTTTGATGTTCTCGTCATTGACGCAAGAAGGCGCGAAAGCCACGTTGGATGCGTTGGATGCCGGTGCACTCGACTTCTTACCGAAGAAATTTGAAGACATCGCCCGCAACCGTGATGACGCGGTGACCTTGCTGCAACAGCGCGTGGCTGAAATTGCCCGCAAACGTATTTTTATGCGTCGTCCGTTGCGCAGTGCTGCGTCAACCCTGACGCCAACGGCAGCCTCAAGCAAGCCGTCAACATTGACGTCTAGCTCATCAACGGCTTCGGCGCTCTCAGCGCGTACTGCCAGCACGACATTGCGTGATACTGCACGTCCACTGAGCGGGACAACGGCGCGTCCATTAGGGCACACAACCGCGCATTCAGCAGGCAATGCATCGGGCCAGACTTCGGTGCTAACCGGCGGTACAAAGAGCGTGTCGGCGATGACACCCCGCCAACCGGTGCGTCCGATGTCGATGACCGCTGGGCGTTTTAAAGCCAGTGGTAAAAAATACCAGTTGGTGGCCATTGGTACCTCAACCGGTGGCCCTGTGGCCTTGCAAAAAATCCTGACCCAATTGCCCGCGAATTTCCCGCTGCCGATTGTGTTGGTCCAGCACATGCCGGCGACGTTTACCGCCGCGTTTGCGGCGCGCTTGAATAACCTGTGTCGTATCGGCGTAAAAGAAGCCGAAGATGGTGACATGCTGAAACCGGGCATGGCGTATTTAGCCCCCGGCGGCATGCAGATGATGGTCGACGGTCGCCCAGGCGCGGCGCGTTTGCGGATTATCGATGGCGGCGAGCGCATGAACTACAAACCGTGCGTAGATGTCACCTTTGGTTCTGCGGCCAAAGTGTACCAGAGCAACGTGCTGGCCATGATCCTGACCGGCATGGGTGCGGATGGCCGCGATGGCTCGCGTATGTTGAAAAGCAACGGGGCGACCATTTGGGCACAAGATGAAGACAGCTGTGTGGTATACGGTATGCCACAAGCCGTGGCGAAAGCCGGCCTGTCGAGTGAAGATCTGCCGCTGGAGCGTATTGCAGAGCGGATCATGATTGAGCTTGGATTAGGGTGAGGATTCGCGCGTGATCGTTTGGAGTATCGCCAACCAGAAAGGCGGCGTGGGGAAAACCACCACCACTGTCACCTTGGCTGGGTTGTTGAGTGAGCGTAATAAACGGGTGTTGTTGGTCGATACCGATCCGCACGCTTCATTGTCCACGTATCTGGATTTCGATGCAGATGTCTTACCGGCCAGTTTGTTTGATCTGTTTCAACTGACCAGCATTACCCGTGATACGGTGCGTCCGCTGATTTTGCCGACGGCCTTTACGCATATCGATATCATTCCGGCGCACATGTCGCTGGCAACCCTTGATCGCGTGATGGGGAACCGCAGCGGCATGGGCCTAATTTTGAAAAAAGCCCTGCACAGTCTGGCGAATGATTATGACTATGTATTGATTGACTGCCCGCCGATCCTTGGCGTGATGATGGTCAATGCCTTAGCCGCCAGCGATCGCATTTTGATCCCGGTACAAACCGAGTTTCTGGCCATGAAAGGGCTGGAACGCATGATGCGCACACTGCAAATCATGGAGAAATCCAAGCCTGCCGGATTTAAAGTCACCATTGTGCCAACCATGTACGACAAGCGTACCCGTGCCTCGTTACAGACGTTGCAAGAGCTCAAGCTGCGTTACCCTGAGCTGGTCTGGGCGTCAGCGGTGCCGATTGATACTAAGTTCCGCGATGCCAGTATCAAGCGTATGCCCCCGTCACTGTTTTCACGCAGTTGCCGTGGTGTGTTTGCGTACAAAACCCTATTGAATTATTTGGAGCGTTTGCACGTTGATGAGCGATAACTCTCGCCTGTCGAGTGAGCAAGCGCTCGACGATTACTTTTTTGATTTGCTTGACGATACCGTCGAGGAGCCTGCACCGGCTTGCGATATCGATGAACAGCCTGTCGATGAGCAGCCTGTTGTTGTTTCGGTGGTTCAGGCGCCGTCTGAGCAGGAACTGAATAACGACGATCCCAGGCCAGTCGAATCGGGATCAGACGATCAAACTGTATTTGAACCTGCTGGGGTTGTAGACCCCGTTGATGCTGCCGCGTCATCGGTGTGTGCGCCCTTTGATTTTTCTTCTCTGTCATCCGATGCCGAAGAGTGTGAATTAGCGGCTGAACCTGTTGCCTCGTTCTTTAACGATGCGCCAGCGCCGATGTCTCACTCGTCACTGTCTCATTCGTCACGGTTTTCAGCGCTGCCGTTGCCCGAAAGCGTTCCGGCACCCGCAAGCCGTGCCAGTTGGCTGGATATGCCTGTCGAACGTGACGATTTACAGCGTTTGCTGAGCCAAGTCAGTGTGTTGTCGGAACCAGAGCCGGTCATTGAATCGGTGACGGAGTCCGCTATCGCGTTAGAGGCAGAGGCTTTAGCCGATGACTGGGCGATGGTGATGGCACACGAGGCCGAGCAGGAAGGCACGATGGTTCAGGAAAGCGAGATTGTTTTTCCTGAATGTGCTTTGCCTGAACGCGATTGGCCTGAACGTGATTTGTCTGACATTGGTCTCGCCAATACGTCTGAGATGGTTATTGAGTCGGTGACGGATCATGACGCCCGCGAGCAGCTTGAACTCGTTGACATGCCGAGGGTCACAGAGCCAGAGATCGCGACAGAAATCGCATCGGTTGCTATAGCAGAAACCGCATCGGAAACGGCATTGGCCACACAGGCATCGGCCGATTTACCGCCGGATGGTTGGCAACAACAAGAGGCGTTGGGGAGCGCGTTTCAGGCGTTGTTCTTTGACGTGAATGGCGTGACCTTTGCGGTGCCATTGACCGCGTTAGGCGGGATCCATCAACTGGGTGAAATGAACCACCTTGTAGGGCGTCCGCCTTGGTACTTCGGTTTGATGACCAACCGCGATCAGACAATGGATGTGGTGGATACCGCCCGTTGGGTGATGCCCGAACGCTTGGTTGACGATGAACATCGTGAGGCGTTCCGCTATCTGGTCATGCTGGGCGAAAGCCGTTGGGGCCTCGCGTGTGATGGCTTACAAGGCACGCAAACCTTAGACGAACACAGTGTGCGTTGGCGCGAAACAGCCGGTAAACGGCCGTGGCTGGCGGGCATGGTGAAAGAAAAAATGTGTGCATTGATCCACGTGTCGGAGCTGATTGCGATGCTCGATGCCGGATTAGATGTGCAAACCACGTTACAACAGGCATGAAGGCCAGCTCACGATCATGATGGATGGTGAGCGCGCAGGAACGCTGCAGTAACAGAATTTTTATCGCTGCAAAATAGGTCAAAGAGGAAACAGCATGTCTCAGGTGAGTGTCGCTGAAATACAAAAAGAAGACAATAACGATCAGGTCCTGCAGTGGGTGACTTTCCAGTTAGGTGAAGAAACTTACGGCATTAATGTGATGCAGGTACGTGAAGTATTGCGTTACTCAGAAATTGCCCCGGTACCGGGTGCGCCGGATTACGTGATCGGTATCATTAACTTGCGTGGCAACGTGGTGACAGTGATTGATACCCGCTCCCGTTTTGGCTTGATGCAGGGTGAGATCTCTGACAATACCCGTATTGTGATCATCGAAGCCGAAAAACAAGTGATCGGTATTTTGGTCGATAGCGTGGCGGAAGTGGTGTATCTTCGCGGCTCAGAAATTGACAGCACACCAAGCGTGGGCACCGAAGAAAGCGCGAAATTCATTCAGGGCGTCAGCAACCGCGATGGTCAGCTATTGATCTTGGTGGATTTGAACAAGCTGCTGTCTGACGATGAATGGGATGACATGGCGTACCTGTGATCAGGCAGCGCTGACGATCTTGCAATAAGGCAGAGCGAAGATGATGACAATGTTGTTGCAATGGGCACCGATCGCGGTGTCGCTGTTGGCGGTGGGCATCGCCTTTGGCATGGTACGCCGTGAACGCGTGGCACGCCAAGCGTTGGAAAACAAGTTTGCCGCCACCGAAGTGGTGTTGAAAAACGCCCGGCAGCAACAAGAAAGTCTCAGCAAGCAGCTTACTGAGCTGCGCGCAGGCACCTTGGGGATGGGGCAGACGTTGGCCGATATGGCGCAACAACTGGAAGCCTTGGCCGATCGCCAAGGGGAACTGGCGATGCAAGATCCCGATGGTCGCTTATACAGCCGCGCCAGCAAGATGGTTGAGCTGGGTGCCGACGTGAACGAGCTGATGCAAGAGTGTGATTTGCCGAAAGCGGAAGCAGAGCTCCTGTTGCGTTTACAGCAAATGCACACACATCGTCGTCGGTAACCGGTAACCGGTAACCGGTAACCAGTAATCAGTCGTCGTCGCGAAAGCACTGACAGCATCGACATTCGATAACCCCTCCTCGTGAGGGGTTATTTTTTGCTTGCGGGATGTGTCTGAGTGGCAATAAATGTAAATGAATATGACATCACTCTCACTCAGACCGACTAATAAGATATTGATTATGGACGTCATTTCGTGACGCTAACAGCGTTATTACGCGCTATGCTATGACAATATTGACGGATTTGTTATCGCAATGAAAAGAGAGTGTGCGCATTTAGGCGTTTTTGCCTTTTGCCCCTCGTTTTCATCGCACTTTTTTTTCATTCTCAGGTCAATGAAGAAGGGGGGTGTCGTTCATGGACCAGCAGCGTGCAATCGCGTTGTGATGCAGAAAACGCATCTGTGCGATGCCCGTTTGCACACCTTGGCGGTTTGACGGGCTAGGAGGCCTGTGGCGAAGGGCGGTGAGCAGGGAGTGAGATCATCGTGTTACTAACAAATAGTCAGGTCAATGTGTTACTATTCTCGGCTAATTGTGTCACTTAGGATACATCCTGTTTATGTTGTCTGTTGAAGCGTTAAGTTGTACCCGTGATGAGCGGGTACTGTTTGAAAATCTCCAATTCTCGGTCACATCCGGTGAATTGGTGCAGATTGAAGGTCACAATGGGGCCGGTAAAACCACCTTGCTCCGGATTTTGGCCGGGCTGGGACACGCAGATAACGGCAAGGTGTATTGGCACAATGAACACATTGAAATCGCCCGTGAAGATTATCACCAAGACTTGTTGTTTTTGGGGCATCAAACCGGCGTGAAGCGTGAGCTGACGGCGTATGAAAATCTGGCGTTTTTCCAGTCAATGCACAAGGAAAACCCAGAATCGGCATTACGTGGCAGCCCGACAGTCAGTGGTGAGCAAAGCCTGTGGCAAGCATTGGCCCATGTGGGGTTGGCAGGGCGTGAAGATGTGCCGGCCGGTCAGTTGTCGGCGGGTCAGCAGCGCCGTGTGGCCTTGGCCCGTTTGTGGTTGAGTAACCACATGTTATGGATATTGGATGAACCCCTGACGGCGATTGATAAGCAAGGGGTGAAGGTGTTGGAGCAGCTGTTTTTGTCGCATGTACAGCGCGGTGGCATGGTGATTTTGACCACCCACCAAGACCTGTTTACCGACAGTAACCACCTACGAACAATCAAGTTGGGGCGCTAACCGACCATGAATGCCATCCTGCATGTTATCCGTCGTGAGCTGTTGATCGCTTTTCGACGCCAAGCCGATGTGTTTAACCCGTTGTGGTTTTTTATTATTGTCATCACCCTGTTTCCGCTCGGGATTGGGCCAGAGCCGAACCTGTTAGCGCGTATCGCGCCCGGTATTGTCTGGGTAGCGGCTTTGTTAGCCGCGTTGTTGTCGATGGAGCGTTTGTTCCGTGATGACTTTGTCGATGGGTCGCTCGAACAGATGTTGTTGATGCCGACGCCGCTCGCGATGTTGGCCTTTGCCAAAATGATGGCGCATTGGTTACTGACCGGTGTGCCGCTGTTGTTGATCAGTCCGTTGTTGGCGATTTTATTGTCGTTGGATTGGGCAACGTGGAAAGCCGTGGTCCTGACGCTGCTCATCGGGACACCGACGTTAAGTTTTCTAGGCGCGATTGGGGTCGCGCTGACCGTGGGATTGCGAAAAGGTGGGGTTTTATTGAGCCTGCTCATATTGCCCCTGTATATCCCTGTGCTTATATTTGCCACCTCCGCAATCAATGCCGCCAGTTTGGGTATGCCGTACAACGGCCAACTGGCGTTGATGGGGGCCATGCTGGTCGGGTCGGCCACCTTGTCGCCGTTTGCCGTCGCAGCATCGTTACGCATAAGTGTGCAATAAATGATTACAATTAACTCACCCGTTATTTGTCTCACGAGAATGGATCTCATGAGACAATTTTGAGCTAAACAAGGAAGGTCAACCAGAAGACAGCACGTTGACGGCCACAGGAATGGGGTTCCCATTGAGCCAATGGCTGCCGGTTAACGTAAGTATTCCTATTACACGAGTAGAGCAAAAATATGTGGAAGTGGTTACATCCCTACGCGAAAGCTGAAAATTGCTACCGCCTGTGCGGTACCTTGCTACCTTGGTTTTCGATCGTCGCATTGGTCACGATCATCACTGGCACCGTTTGGGGCCTGATGTTCGCCCCTACCGATTATCAACAAGGTGACAGTTTCAGGATCATCTATTTGCATGTGCCTGCGGCCATTTGGTCGATGGGGGCGTACATGTCGATGGCCATTGCCGCCTTTATTGGTTTAGTGTGGCAGATCCGTTTGTCTGACATGGCCGCCTTGGCCATGGCGCCGATCGGGGCGGTGTTTACCGTGATTGCGCTGTTGACCGGTGCGATTTGGGGCAAACCGATGTGGGGCGCATGGTGGGTATGGGATGCCCGTTTGACCTCTGAACTGATCTTACTTTTCCTCTACTTGGGCGTGATTGCCCTGTACAGCGCGTTTGACGATCAGAAAACGGCCGGTAAAGCCGCGGGTATATTGGCCATTGTCGGGGTGATTAACCTGCCGATTATTCACTTCTCAGTGGAATGGTGGAATACCCTGCACCAAGGTGCGACCATCACCAAATTTGATAAACCGTCGATTGACGCAGACATGTTGTGGCCGTTGCTACTGAATATTGTGGGTTTTGCTTGTTTCTTTGGCGCGTTGACCCTGGTGCGTCTGCGTAATGAAATCATTGCCCGTGAAAGTCATCGCCCGTGGGTGCGTGACATGATGATGAAGTGAGGCTGCTATGCATTTTGACTCTTTTAGTGACTTTTTAGCCATGGGCGGTTACGGCGCCTATGTCTGGGCCGCCTACGGGATCTCGTTTGGGGCCTTGCTGTGGGTAATGATTGCCAGCCTGAACACCAAGCGTCGTTTGGCGGTGGAGATCAAAAACAAAATTGCGCGTGAGCAACGTATTAAAGAAGCTGAAAAATTGGAGAACACCCTATGAACCCGAGACGTAAAAAGCGCCTGACTCTGGTATTGGCGTTAGTGGTTGGCCTCGGCGCCACGGTGGGCTTACTGCTTTATGCGTTGAACCAGAACATGGATTTATTCTACACCCCGACCGAACTGGTACAAGGTAAGCCAGATGGCACCAAACCCCAAGTGGGTCAGCGTTTACGTATTGGTGGCATGGTTGTAGAGGGCACAGTGAAGCGTGACCCGGAGTCGCTGCTTGTGTCGTTTGATGTGGCCGATGTCGGCCCGTCTGTGACCATTACGTACGACGGTATTTTGCCTGACTTGTTCCGTGAAGGGCAGGGCATTGTCGCGCAGGGTGTCTTGGTGAATGCCAATACCATTGAAGCGCACGAAGTGCTGGCAAAACACGACGAAGAGTACATGCCACCTGAAGTGGCAGAAGCGATGCAGAAAACCCATGCGCCGCTTCAGTACAGTGATGACCAATTGCAAGGTAGTACTCAACCATGATTGCAGAAATAGGCAATTTTAGCCTCATTGTTGCGCTGGGGTTATCCATCCTCCTCAGCTTTTATCCGCTCTACGGGGCGACGGTGGGCAACCAAGCCCTGATGCGCATGGCACGACCGTTGACCTACGGGGTCTTCGGCATGATTCTCGTGTCGTTTATCATTCTGAGTTGGTCGTTTTACGCCAACGATTTCACTGTCGCGTATGTCGCCAGTAACTCGAACTCCATGCTGCCGTGGTACTACCGTTTGTCGGCGGTCTGGGGGGGCCATGAAGGGTCATTGCTGCTGTGGGTGTTGATCCAAGCGGCATGGGCCGTGGCTGTTGCAGTATTCAGCCGTGGCATGCCATTGGAATCGCTCGCGCGCGTATTGTCGGTGATGGGCATGATTGCGATCGGCTTCTTGCTGTTCATTATCGCGACATCGAACCCGTTTGTGCGTACGTTGCCGTTCTTCCCGGTTGACGGGCGAGATTTGAACCCACTGTTGCAAGATCCAGGTCTGATCATTCACCCGCCGTTGCTGTACATGGGTTATGTCGGCTTCTCCGTAGCGTTTGCATTTGCGATTGCCTCATTGATGACGGGCCGTTTGGATACCGCCTGGGCACGTTGGTCGCGTCCTTGGACGATTGCCGCATGGTCATTCCTGACGTTGGGCATCGCGCTAGGTTCATGGTGGGCATACTACGAATTGGGCTGGGGCGGCTGGTGGTTCTGGGATCCGGTAGAAAATGCCTCCTTCATGCCATGGCTTGCGGGCACCGCGTTGATGCACTCATTGGCAGTTACGGAAAAACGCGGCAGCTTCAAAGCGTGGACCGTTTTATTGGCGATTTCAGCCTTCTCGTTGAGCCTGTTAGGTACCTTCTTGGTGCGTTCTGGCGTGCTGGTTTCGGTGCACGCGTTTGCCTCTGATCCGGCGCGCGGCATGTTCATTTTGGGCTTCTTGGTCGTCGTGATTGGCGGTTCGTTGTTGCTATACGCTCTGCGTGGCGGCCAGATCCGCTCGCGCGGGCATTACAGCCTGTTCTCGCGTGAAAACTTATTGTTGGCGAACAACCTATTGTTAGTGGCGGGTCTGCTGGTGGTCTTGATCGGTACCTTGTTGCCGTTGGTTCACAAGCAAATCGGTCTGGGCTCGGTGTCTATCGGTGTGCCGTTCTTCAATACCTTGTTCACTTGGTTGATGATCCCGTTTGCTTTCATCTTGGGTATCGGTCCACTGGTGCGTTGGAAGCGTGATTCACTGTCTAGCGTCAGCAAGCAGATGACCATTTCAGCCATCGTCACGCTGCCGCTCGCGTTCTTGTCTATCTGGCTATTTACCGATTCAATGGAGCCAATGGCGGTATTGGGCATGACCATGGCCATTTGGATCATCATGATGCATGGCTTTGAGTTGTACGAGCGCGCGACGCACCGTCACCGCTTCGTGACGGGCCTGGGTAAACTCGGCCGTAGTCACTGGGCGATGATGCTGGGTCACATCGGTATGGCGGTCAGTCTGATCGGCATTACCTTGGTCTCTAACTACGATATCGAGCGTGACGTGCGTTTGGCGCCGGGCGAAAGCGTACAGGTACAAGGTTACGACTTTAACTTTGCTGGCTTGCGCGATGCCGACGGTCCGAACTACGACGGTTACATTGCTGACTTTAACATTCGCCGTGACGGTGACTACATCACCACGTTGCATGCCGAGAAGCGTTACTACTCGGTAGCGGGTTCAATGATGACGGAAGCGGCCATCGACAGCGGCGTGACACGTGATTTGTACGTGGCGCTGGGTGAAAAACTGGACGGTACCAATGCATGGGCGGTACGTATTTACTACAAACCGTTCGTGAACTGGATTTGGTTTGGTGCGACCTTAATGGCATTGGGCGGTGCATTTGCGATCAGCGACAAGCGCTACCGTTTCCGTAAAAAAGCCCATAAAGATGAACCGGCTGCGGCCAAGCAAGAGGCAAAAGTCAGCTAATGCGCAAAGAGAACAAAGGTTTGAATAAAAAATTCCTTTTTATTCCATTAGTCCTGTTCATGGGGTTGGTGGTGATGTTCATGATCCAGCTAACCCGCAATGCTGGCGGTGATGATCCCACGAAGTTGGAATCGGTCTTGGTCGGCAAACCTGTACCCCAGTTTAAACTGGAAGACTTGGTGGAAGCGGGCAAACTGTACGATCAGGATATCTTCACGGGCGAACCGTTACTGCTGAACGTGTGGGCGACCTGGTGCCCGACGTGTTTGGCTGAGCATACGTACTTGAACCAACTGGCAAGTGAAGGCGTGAAAATTATCGGCCTGAACTACAAAGACGAGCGATTGAAAGCGGTACGTTGGTTGAACGAGTTGGGTAACCCGTACATTCACAGTTTGTTTGACGGCAACGGCATGCTAGGCATGGATTTGGGCGTGTATGGCGCACCGGAAACCTTCCTGATCGATGCCAACGGCATCATTCGTTACCGCCACGTTGGCGACGTGAACGACCGTAACTGGAACGACACGCTAAAGCCGATGTATGACCAGTTGCTTGAGGAGGCCAAAGGATGATCGCGACGTTTTTCCGCCGTGCCGTGAAGGTACCTATGGCATCAACCCTGATGGCATTGGCGATGACGCTCACCATGGCGGTTGGCGCTGTGGCGGCGCTCGGTACCGTGTCGATACTGACCGCCCCTGTCGCTATGGCCTCGATTGATGTGTATGAGTTTGACAATGTTGAGCAGGAAAAAGCGTTTCAGGAACTGACGGCGACGCTGCGCTGCCCAAAATGTCAGAACAACAACATTGCTGATTCCAATGCGACACTGGCACAAGACATGCGCCAGAAAACCTACGAGTTGCTGCAAGACGGTAAGAGCCAGCAAGACGTGGTGGACTACATGATCGCCCGTTACGGTAACTTCGTCACGTACGATCCACCGATCATGGCATCGACCCTGATCTTATGGTTCGGTCCGTTGTTGTTCATTGTGATTGGTTTTACCGTCTTGGTGATGCGCTCGCGTAAACGCAATGAACGCGTGACCGATACCGACGCATTGGCCAGTGATGAGCAAGCCCGTTTGCAAGCATTGCTGGCTGAAATGGAACAAGAAAAAGACCGTAACGGCAAGGTGGAATAATGACAATATTTTGGTTAGTCACCACCTTACTGGTGGTGATCGCAATGGCAATTTTCGTGTTGCCGATGTATCGCGGTAAAGAGCAAGATCAAGTCGCCAGCCGTGATGAGCTGAACAAGGCGTTCTTTAACGATCGCATGGACGAGCTGAAAGAAGAAAGCAGCGAAGGCTTGGTGGAAAACCAAGACGAACTGGTGGTCGAGTTACAGCAATCGTTGCTTGATGACGTGCCCGAAGCGGCAGATGAGAAGAAAACGGCCGTCAGCACCATGATGTTGATCCCCGGTCTTATCGTGTTGATCGGCGTGACCTACGGCATGTACATGACCGTCGGCAGTTTAGACAAAGTGCAAGCCTGGCAAGACACGGTGCAGCGTTTGCCTGAGTTGTCGAAGCGCTTGATGGCCGATGAGGGTGAAACGCCGCTCAGCGATCAAGAAATGGATGACTTAACGTTGGCACTGCGTACCCGTTTGCATGAAAACCCGAACGACGCCACCGGTTGGTTACTACTGGGGCGTATCGGTATGGCCAACCGCGACGCGAGTACCTCACAAGAAGCGATGGACAAAGCCTACCGCATGGATCCGAATAATCCGGAAGTGCAGCTAAGCTACGCCCAAACCTTGATGATGATTGGCGATCCGGCGCAAGCTGATCGTGCGCGTTTGTTGTTGCGCACCGTGCTGCGTACCGATCACACCAACATCCGTGCCATGTCCCTGTTAGCGTTTGACGCGTTTGAGAAGCAAGACTTCGCCCAAGCCGTGGCATACTGGAACATGATGAAGCAAATGATTGGTGAAGACGACCCGCGTGCCAACATGCTGGATCGCAGTATCGCCCGTGCTCAAGCGCAGATCGACAAGTCAAAGAACACCGCAACGTCCGTATCGGTCAATGTCGCGTTGGACCCGTCGGTGACACTGCCCGCACAAGGCATGGTGATCATTTCGGTGCATTCCGCTGATGGCGCACCGATGCCCGTGGCTGCACGCCGCCTGCCATTGTCGGCCTTCCCATTGGCATTGACCTTGGATGACAGCGACAGCATGATCCCAGAACGTCCAATGACCTCATTATCAGACATGATCATCAAAGCGCGTATCGACAGCGATGGCAACGTGATGACCAAAACCGGTGACTGGTATGGCGAAAGTGACGTCATTCCGCTCGGTGGTTCAACAAACATCTTGATAAACCAGCAATATTAATTGCGATAAGCTGGAATGAAAGTAAAAGGCTGGATACTATACTTGTATCCAGCCTTTTTTATTTGGCCTATGGCGAGATCACACCATGGACGGATCTCGATAATACCAATCACAGTAAGTAATGGGTCATAAATAGCGCAGACAAAAGGGTTGAGAGCAAGGCGGGATTTTTCGATAAGTAGTTATTCTACAATTAAAAATCGCAACGCAGTTATCGAGCCTTTTAACGAGCTAGAATGATTTAGTGCTTACTACGATTGGTATCACTACATTCATGACGAGACATGTCATTGGCTGTTTAACGCATTAATCTGCGTTGAACGGTCACGGCATGTTTTGATTATTTAACGGATATGACTTTGAAACGACATCATCTTTTGGCGCTGTTTGTTGCGCTGACTCTCACTGCGTGTGCTGACACACCACCGAATACGGCAACGGACGTTGTGGTTGAAACGAATGCTGCTGATCATAATGATATTGGCTTGAACAGTGTCGCAGTCGTGAGTGAAGAACCGCTTAGCGAAGACAATGTTGCGCTTGTTGCAGAAGAAGATGATGATTTAGCCGCCGTATTGGAAGAGGTCGAATCTGGTGAGGGTGACTACGGCGTGCCGGGCGTTTACGATCCGTTTGAACCGATCAACCGCGTGATGTGGGACATCAACTACGACTACTTGGACCCGTATATTGCGCGTCCGGTATCGTTGGCCTACGTCAACTATGTGCCATCGCCGTTTCGTACCGGTATTCGCAACTTTATTGCCAACCTCGACGAACCCGCCAGCATGGTGAACAGTTTAGTGATGTTGGAAGGTGAGCAAGCCATTACCCACTTTAACCGTTTTTGGATCAACTCCACCTTTGGTTTGGCGGGCTTGATTGATATTGCCTCTCTGGCCGATATCAAGAACCCAGGCGATCGCGCCTTCGGGGATGCGATGGGCTACTACGGTGTCGGTAACGGCCCGTATTTCATGGTACCCATGTACGGCCCGATCACCTTGCGTGAAGGCGCCGGCGACCTCGTCGATGACTTGTACTTCCCATTGAATTTACTGAGCTTCTGGCAGAGCCTCGGCAAATGGGCCCTCGACGGGATGGAAAGCCGCGCCGCGCTCGTGCAGCAAGAAGCGATTTTGCGTGACTCGCCGGATCCGTACATCTTTACCCGCGATGCGTACATCCAAAACAAGAACTTCAAAGCCTCCGGCGGCGAAGTCGATACGCAAGAGCCAGAAAACGAAGCGTACCTGGATGATTTCATGGATGAGATTGATGGGTGATATGGTTAAATAAAAACCACTTAATTTGAATGGGGATTATTCTTAATCATTATGTTAACATTAGATTTTATATGCTATTTGCGGTCTGGTTAGCATGCGTTTTTCTTTTAATAACAAATATTTTCGCTTCCTTATTCAAGTATCAATGGCAGCACTTACGCTGCCATTGAAAGCAATTTGTAAGGTTACACCCGTCAGTAAGAATACTTGGGTGTTTGGTAATACCTATGGGTACAAAGATAATCCAAAATATGTTTATGAGTACCTGATCGAACAGAAAGATACGAGCATTCGCCCCATTTGGATTTCGAGAGAGAAAAAGTGCAAAACACTCGGTGAAAGCTATTATTGCTTTAGTCTCAAAGGGTTATATTACCAATATCGTGCATCAGTAGCGATATTAGCAACCGGCATGAATGATGTGGCTGCCTTTTCTTTAGCCAATAAAAAAATTGTTCAGCTTTGGCATGGCATACCAATCAAAAAACTATTGTTAGATTCGCCAGAAACATCGCCGATTCCTACGCGGTTCAAAATGTTGAATCGCATTTTTTTTGCGCTGCTAAAGCGTAAATTAAATAAATACGCGATTGTCACGGCAGTGAATCCACATAATCAGCAATGTTTAGCACATGCTTTTGGACTGCCATTAGAAAAAGTAAAGGTAACGGGCATGCCACGGCATGATATGATCCTGAGTTCTATAAAAGAAAATGAGCGATTCATATCGAATAAAATACTTTATGCGCCCACATGGCATGCCTCGCTTGAGGATGCTCGCGTGTGGGTCAATCAAGTGTTGAGTACGGAGTTCTTGTTGTACTGTAATGAATACAATATAGAGGTAGATGTATCCATTCATCCACTCAATAAGTTTCTGTATCAAGAAGTCAGTGAGAAAGCAGGGGTTTCAATATTAGAGTGTGATGATGTTAACTTGGTTTTGTATCATTACGATTTATTGATCACTGATTATTCAAGCATTGCTTTTGATTATTCAATATTAGACCGACCGGTCATCTTTTCTTGTGCTGAGATAGCGCGCTATGCAAAGGAAAGAGGGATATATGATGATTTCATCATGCTTCTTGAATCTCAAAATGTAACGGGGTTAGCTCTAATTGAAAAGGTTGATAGTTTGTTATCGAATAAACGTTCAACGGATAGTTTTTATACCTATCCTTACTTAGGAAGTGCAAGAGCACGAGTAATAGAAGAAGTAAAAAAGATATCATGAAAAAGCTATTATTTGCAATTAATGTTGGTTGGTATTATGACTTGCATTGGAAAGCCAGAATAAACTCAGCGATGACGGATGGCTTCGATATACATTTATGCATGTCAAAACCGACAAATTCGAATCAAGAAAATATGCATAATTTATCACTAACCCGCTCATCAATGGGTTTATTTGATAATATTAAAACATTTCTACAGGTTATCAGGRTTTATTTGACAGTTAAACCTGATGTTATTCATTCAGTAACCATTAAACCAAATATTATGTTCGGCTTTATTGCATTACTTGTAAAGCTACCAATTTATTTGACAATTCCTGGTCTTGGTTCGATGTTTAGCCAAGATAATGTGAAGAGTAAAGTGATTGCGAAAGCGATTATAGCTTGTTATCGACTCATTGGTTTAAATAAAAAGTCCGTGTTTATTTTTGAAAATAAGACGGATATGCATTTATTTTTAGACCAAAAGGTCTGTAAGAAAGATAACGCGATCACCGTACCTGGTTCAGGCGTGAATATTGATGAGTATAATGCAGATCCGATTGTGACTGATGATGCCCCGTTAAAGTTATTGTTTGCCGCTAGGCTACTTGAAGGGAAAGGGTTGCGTGAGTTAGTTGATGTCGTAGCATCTCTTCAGGCCAGTGGGAAGGATGTCACGCTAAATGTAGCAGGTATTATCGATGACGACAGTAATGAGGCGATACCGTTAACTCAAATCGAGGCATGGCATCAGAGTAAGAAAATCAATTGGCTTGGTCAGGTGAATCACGGTATGCAAGCAGTGATCGCAGCCAATGATGCCATTGTTTTACCCACGCGGTATGGGGAAGGACTGCCTCGGATTTTGATTGAGGCCAATGCATGCAGACGTCCGGTGATAACGACGGATATCGGTGGTTGTCGTGACTTTGTCATAAATGGTGAAAATGGTATACTTGTCAAAGTCTGTGATTCAAAAGCACTAAAAAAAGCAATTGGTACGTTATTTAACCGTCAGTATTGTGCTGAACTTGGCGAAAATGGTCGAAAGCGGGTGGTATCATTTTACACAGACAAGCATGTTATTGATTGTTATAAAAAAGTTTATTGTAGATAACCTTATTAGTGAGTAATGCAATGCGAGTGATTACATTTGGTACGTTTGATGTGTTTCATATTGGTCATGTCAATATCTTAGAAAGAGCAAAAGAGCTTGGTGATCATTTGATTGTTGGTGTATCAACAGACGCACTCAATTTTTCAAAAAAACAGCGTTATCCGATTTACAATGAAAAAAGTCGAGCACAAATTGTGAATGCGATTCATTGTGTTAATGAAGTGTTTTATGAAGAGTCCTTGGCGTTAAAGCGTCAGTATATACTTGAACATAAAGCCGATATTTTGGTCATGGGTGATGACTGGAAGGGTAAATTCGACGAATTTTCGGATATTTGTCAGGTGATTTACCTTCCGCGTACAGCCGATGTTTCGACCACAGAAATAATTAAAACCGTTCGAGAGACTATCGAGTAACAATGATCACGAGAAATGCATTTTCACGCAATATGTATATTTTATACACGCTTGCACATTTAAAACAAAAGGCTAATGTCAGAGGTACCATTTTAGGTTACCTCTGGTGGTTTATAGAGCCTATGATGCTCATTGCACTATACAGCTATGTAGTCGGTATTGTATTTGGTCATTCTGGGCCAGATCGAATCTTGATGATAGCGATTGGCGTGACATTGTGGAAATGGTGGAGTACAGCATTAAGTGCTGCGACAACATCTTTTAATCGTTATAAAGGTATTGTTACCCAAGTTAAAATGCCGCTTCCCATTTTACCAATATCTGAAGTATTTGGTCAGACTTATTTGTTTGTATTTGGATATATATTGCTCCAGTCGATCTTGTTATATATGGGGTATGTTCCTGATGTTATTGCTCTGTCAGTAACATTTATAGCCAGTGTGATAGTGGTCAGTGGTTTATCTTTAGCGTTAGCTATTTTAAATGTATTTGTAAGAGATACCGCATTTTTGGTCGGTTTTGGTTTACGTATTTTATTTTACCTAACACCTATTATTTATTCTGCAGATCGTGTCCCTGAAAAGTATCAATGGTTAGTGACCGTGAATCCACTAGCTGTGCTCATTGAGATGTATAATAAGGCATTAATATATCCATCAACAGTTTCTTTGCAACATAATTTTATAGTGCTTATTTTATCTGTCGTAATGCTAATTTCGACTTTATATATAGCAAAATTAGTAAGAACACAGGTAATTAGGAACGTATGATGGCGGAAAAAAAACCTGTTGTACAACTTAAGAATGTGACACTTGAGTATACACAATCACAAAGTTATTCATTGAAAAAATTGTTTCTTTCAAAACATGAAAGAGTCAAAGTTGTTCAAGAGTCTAATGCGTATCGGCAGGCTGCGTTAAAAAATATAACTCTAAGTTTTTACGAGGGTGATATCGTTGGTATTGTTGGACGAAATGGCGCAGGTAAGTCAACACTGTGTAAAGTCCTTTCAGGTGTGTTATCCCCAACCAGTGGTGATTTCAAAAGTACCGTTGAAATTGGTGCATTACTCACGCTGAGTTCATTTTTTACTCGTGAGTTAAGTGGATTAGATAACATTTATCTGGCTGGTGCGCTTCTTGGTAAGGTAAAAAGAGAAATTGAGGCGAAAATAAATGATATTATTGATTTCTCCGAATTGGGCGACTCCATAAAAAAACCAGTAGAGACATATTCCAGCGGTATGGTTTCACGCCTTGCTTTTTCCATTGCAACTTCGTTTCGTAGTGATATTTTGATCATCGATGAAGTGTTGAGTGTGGGTGACAAATACTTTAGGGATAAGTGTCTGAAAAGAATGGATGAGATCATAAAAGAGTCTAAGTTAATTATTGTTGTTTCTCATTCAGATTCTGATATTAGACGAATGTGTAATCGAGCAGTATATCTCGATAAAGGTCAAGTGTTACTTGATGGTACGGTTGAAGATGTACTTGCGCAGTACAAGTAGGTGGTAATGTCTCCTAGGTATAGTGTTGTTATTCCCGTTTACAATGTTGTAGATGATCTTACTGAATGTATCGAATCGATATATCGGCAGTCATTTACTGACTTTGAGCTAATCGCTGTAGATGATAACTCAACGGATGGCTCCTCTGAGCAGCTCTGTAAGATTGCTGAGGTGTATGGCTTTGACGTGATATTGCTCGATGAAACGAAAGGCCCTGGAAATGCGAGAAATGTTGGTGTCAATCATGCTTGCGGCGATTACATTGTCTTTGTTGATGGAGATGACAAGTTAGATACTGAATTGTTTAGCACTCTAACCGTATCAGATAGTGAGTTGATTATTTATGATTTCGCGCGTTTTTGGCCTAGTGGTGACATTAGATACAACCAAACTCATGAACACTTAAAAAAACTGTCAGGAAAAGAGTTGTCAGACTTTGAAGATAAAATTGCGTTATTCTCAAATTTTCAAGTTTGTTGGAATAAAGCATACAAGAGAGAGTTTTATCTTCGTGAGTCAATGAGGTTTGAATTAGGTTACTACGAAGACATATCATTTAATTATCAAGCGATATTAAGCGCTAGAAGTATATGTATTTTGCCATTTGCTGGTTATTGGTATAGGCAGAGAGAGGGCAGTATTCTTAATTCGAAGAGTGATAATCACATTTCGATTGTTTCACAATATGATAAAGTTTATGATTTAATTTCAAACTTAGATTGTGATATGATTATTTATAATCGTATTATGGTTGAGATGAATGCGATATACGTTAATCACATATTCAATTTGGTTGTAAAGCAAAGCCAAAGATTAACTAGTAATGGTAGAAAAAGAGTGCTTAATGGTTTCTTTGAGATGATTAAAGCGCGGAAATTAAAACTTAAGAAAAAAACAAGCCTTATTATTAAGTATTTGATTTTAAGGGCTTATTATAAGGTTGGGCACAAGGCTATATAAAAGATGAAGAATAAAAAACCATTAATTACTGTTATAGTTCCTTGTTATAATGCTGAAAAAACGATTGAGTGCACAGTTCGTTCTGTTCTCTCTCAAACATATCAAAACTTCGAACTTATATTAGTTGACGACTTTAGCACCGATAATACTCTTTTAAAAATAAAAGAAATAGCAGGTACAGATCCAAGAATTGTTGTTATTTCAAATAGTGAGAATTTAGGTCAGGGTATCTCCAGAAATAATGGTATTGATATCGCTAAAGGTGAATATATCTCATTTTTGGACGCTGATGACATCTTTGAAGTGGATTTCTTATCTGTCTTATATTCTGCTTTGGTTGAAGCCGATGCCGATATTTCAGAATGTCCTATTCGTTACATATTTGACAATCATAACTATATGTCAGGATCTCCTGAAGGTATTGTTAGTGGTGAACATTGTCAGTATCGTATTGATATTGACGATGGATTACCCTATTTAAGTCCTCATCCTGTGAATAAATTATATAAACGTAGTTTGTTCAACGATACAAAATATAAAGAAATTATTCATGAGGATACTGAAATTCTTGTGGATTTACTCAAAGCGTGTAATCGTTTTGTCGTTATTTCAACGACGCATTATAATTATAATAAACGTTGGTCTGGTATTACTGGGCAGGGTAAAAAAGAACTTCCAAGAATTGAATATCATCTTTCATCAATTATTGAATCAGTAAAGCCATACTTTAGTGATGAGTTTTTGAATCTAATAAATAAATACGGTTCAAAACATCCTCGTTGCTCATATGCTAACTTAAATAATCTGCTTAGAACGATTGTTTCAAATAAGAAGTGCTATACAGAGAAAGAGATTAAGAATATTAGTGAAATGGTAAATTCTTTTACTATTGAACTATTTGAAATC
>NZ_JAKJSN010000063.1:0-29256 GCF_050337005.1 Photobacterium japonica
CTCAACCTCACCATTGGTGATCGAACGGCCACCACCGAAGTCAACTTGGCCAACCGTGACGGTTTTTCGTATCCCTTATTGGTCGGCAAAACCTTTTTAAAAGGCAATGCTTGGGTGGATGCGGGTTTCGATTATTTACGCGAACAACCCAATGCCACGCTGATTGGCCGCAAAGAACAAGCCAAAATAGGCAGCATCCCGCTGGCGGTGAGCATGTCGTTTGATAATAAATACAGCATTTTGCATGCAAAGAAGATCAAAATTGACCATGAAAAGCGTACTGTTTCGTTTTCACTAGAAGGCGAAAATAACAAGCGAAAAACACTCACCCTGCCGCTGTATAAAATGCTTCGCTTTACCAATAGCAAGCGCCCTATGGTGTACGTGAATGTGCGGTTTGGTGACGACTCGTACCCTATTTTGGTCTACCTGCGTGATCGCTCTAAACACAGCAGTCAACTCCGGCTTGGCACAGAAGCCTTAAACCAGTTCTTCGTTGTTAACTTAGGCAATACCGATTTAAGCAAACAGCCTCGTCAGCAGCTCAGCCAATTGGCGGATGATGACCAAGCATTGATGATCAGTGCCCTTGAATCACTGGTGGTTGATGATGTCACCATTAACGCCACCCCATCGGCCACCATCAAAACGCCTCTCCTAAAAGTCGAACGGATTGACGAGAAACAAGCGGACTACACCCGCATGGTGCATTACGTGATGACCGATGTGACGGGCAAGATCCACAGTATCGACAAACCGGTTAAGCGCAAAATCCGCATTGGTGAACAAGTCCGCCCCATCGTGAGTATGGACATCACCCTGCCGACAGACACCCTCACCAAAGACATTGCGCTGGGCAAATTAGAGAAAAAACAACACGGCGAAACCGAACTGATGATCAGCCCCGAACTGGTGCCGGGCGATCTCTATGTGAATACCCGCTCGACGCACTTACTGGAAAAACACAAACCCGCCCACGCCGGTTACATTGAAACCGTGCACGTGGAAGGCATGCGCTTCCCCGCCAAACTCGATACCGGTGCCGACATCAGTTCGATGGATGCCACCGACATCAAAAACTTTCGTAAAAACGGCAAGTCCATGGTCACGTTCACCTACCGTAACCATCAAGGCGCCAAAAGAACGCTCACGCGGGAAGTGGTGCGGATCATGAAAATCAAAGCGCGGGACGGCGAACACGGCAGTTCACGGCCAGTGGTGAACATGACCGTCACGCTGGGCGACATGACGCATACAGTGGCCGTCAATCTGCGTGATCGCAGCCGGTTTACATACAGCATGATTTTAGGAAAGAATTTCCTGCGCCATAACATGGTGGTCAGCAGTGATCGCCAATTTCTGCTGACCAAGAAACCCAAATAACAAAAACCAAAATAACAAAAAACAAAATAAAAAGGAGCGCATGATGCGCTCCTTGTGCTTGGGATAAAGAGATAACAGAAAATAGCGAGATCGGACTTAGAACAGACGATCAATCAAATAGCTGTAGGTTTTTGCATACAACTCAGCACGGCTGTTATTGTTTGACGCCCCTGCATGCCCCCCTTCAAGGTTTTCGTAATACAACACATCGTGACCTTGTGCCTGCATCAGAGCGACCATTTTGCGCGCATGCGCAGGATGAACACGATCATCTCGGGTTGAGGTCGTAAAGAAGATTTTAGGGTAACTCTCCTCCGCCCTTACGTTGTGGTACGGCGAATAGGTTTTGATGTACGCCCAATCGTTTTCATCATCCGGGTTGCCGTATTCGGCCATCCAACTGGCCCCCGCCAGCAACTTGTTAAAGCGCTTCATGTCGAGTAGCGGCACCTGACACACCACCGCGTTGTACAGATCCGGTCGACGGGTGACGGCCGCGCCCACAAGCAGACCACCGTTACTGCCCCCTTGAATACCAAGGTGCTTTGATGAGGTCACCTTACGGGCGATCAGATCTTCCGCGATGGCTTCAAAATCTTCATAGGCTTTATGGCGGTTATGCTTCAATGCCGCTTGGTGCCACTCAGGGCCGTATTCGCCGCCACCACGGATGTTCGACAACACGAACACCCCACCACGCTCTAACCAGTTTTTCCCGATCAAGCTGCTGTGAAACGGTTCCATGCTGGCCTGAAAGCCCCCGTAACCATACAAAATGGTTGGGTTACTGCCATCGAGCTTGATGCCTTTTTTACTGATCAAAAAATACGGCACGCGCGTACCGTCTTTAGACGTAACAAAGTGCTGATTCACTTCCATATCAGAAGCATCAAACCGCACTGGACTGGTCTTCAGTGACGTGATCTTGCCATCGGCTGCTGTCACTTGGTAGAACGACGGTGGCGTCAGGAAGCTTGAATACTCCACAAAGAAATCATCGTTCGCTTGCGAGGCGTTAAACACCTGAATGTTGCCATTTTTCTCCAGTGGAATATCACGTGATACCCACTTGTTCTTCACTGACTGCCCGTCCTTGGCTAACTGATACACCGTCACTCGGTTGGTCACATCTTCCAGCCAATTCACCACAATGTGATTCGCGGTAAACTCAAGCGCATTCACCGTGGCATTGGCGGCGGGTTTCACAAACAATTGATAGTCAGGCGTCTTGGTCAACAAAGAGGCAACCGATGCATAAACAATACTGCCCGTTGGCAACGTCTGATCCTGGAACGTGAGATCGTCCCGCAACATAAAGAATACGTTGCCACGGAATATGCCGGCAATCACCACACTGTCTGGCAACGTTAATGGCTTTGGCGTCTCATTATCGAAAAGAAAATGATCAAACGTGAAGAAGGTTTTTCCTTCACTGATGATATTCAAGGTATTGTCGCCATCATGGTAAGTTTGCGAGTGGGTCAGGAAGGAATCCGGTTCCCCCTCAAACACGACACTGGCTTCTTTTAATGGCGTACCGCGCTTCCAGAGTTTAATCACACGCGGGTAGCCAGAGCTCGTCAAACTGCCCTCACCAAAATCCGTTCCCACCAGTAAGTGATCGCCGTCTACCCATGACACGCCCGTCTTGGCCTCTGGCAACACAAAGCCGTCTTTTACAAACTGCTTGGTGCCCATATCAAACTCACGCAGCTCTATCGCATCGGCACCGCCGCGTGACAAGGCAATCATGCATCGCTTGAAGCCCGGCTCTAAACACGTGGTGCCTTTGAACACCCAATCTTCGTTATCGGCTTTGGCGAGGGCATCGAAATCAATCACGGTTTCCCATTTCGGACTCGCTTTGCGATACTCGGCTTCCGTGGTACGGCGATAAATGCCCTTTACGTGGGTACTGTCTTGCCAAAAGTTATAATAATACTGGCCACGGCGGGTCGGATGCGCGAGGCGATCTTCCGCGTTCATGATGGCTAAACTGTCTTGGTAAAGCTGGTCAAACGTTGAGACTTTTTTCAGGTAGGCGCTGGAGGTGGCATTTTGCGCTTTGACCCAATCAATGGCTTTTTCACCATGCACCTCTTCCAGCCAAAGAAACGGATCAACAGATTCTTCTGCCTGTAAGGCACCTGATGACGCGGCCAGTAACACAGCGGAGATTGCAGCAGTCGAATTATTTATCATTCCCTTTATCCTCTATCCCATTTCACTACGATCTTATTTTCACTTTCATCCTATTACACTGTTACTGTTTTGTGAATGATTGGTAAAGCAAACACTTACTGAAAACAAGGCAGCATGCATTCAACGCTTTTTCCATATCGCAACCATACCGCTTAAGGATATCGGCACCCACGATACCGCTAAAAACGAAACGCCCACCGAATCACTTCGGTGGGCGTTTTTTCTTTCATACCCTAATTCTGCGCAGAGGCAGACCGCAATTATGCTTTCGCTGRTACTTCAGGTTTTACCGGCGCAGGAATGTCCGCAGACAAAGTGTTCACTTGCTTTTCCAGTTCTTTGGCCGTTTTCTGGCTCATGAACTCTTTGTACAAGGCAGCCTTGTCGCTTGGATCAATCGCACCGCTCGCATCGGCCAACACTTGGAAGGCTTTCTCACTTTCGATCTTTGGCATCGTTACCAGTGAACACACTTGATCAACACCGGCAATGTTTACCACAGCAATTTGCTCAACTTGGCTCTTCTGCAGCGTGACGCTCGCGATCTGCTTTGCGATTTGCTCAAACGACGTACCTGTTGATGTTTGGCCTGCCGCTGAGTCCATTTTTTGATACGTTTTTTCCAGCACGCTCGCTTTCAAATTCATGTTCTGTGCCAACGTATTACGCGTTAGCGACACCGCGTGGTTACGGTCTACTGAAAAGTTGCCGGTTGCTGCCACGCAGTTAGACGCTGCGTAGCCGTTTGCCGACGCCGGGCTCATTACCCATGCTGGCAATGGTGGCGCGGTGTTTGTCGTTGGCGCTACAGGTGCTGATTCTTGAGATGCACAGCCAGTCATTAGCACAGCAAGCATGGCTGCTGATAACAGTGATTTTTTCATTTGAGTGTCCTTATTAAATCATGGAGTACGTTTCATGCTGCTGATAGGTTTGCATGCGCTTATTCACTTTCTTCAGGTAATTGCGCGTTTCTTCGTACGGCAAATTAGCCAAAAGGTGGTAATAGACTTGCTCTGAGCTCATCGCATTGATTTTCTTGATCGCCGCGCGTACGCTGCGCTCGCCAAAAGCTTTCGCAATGTTGCCCGAACCGGTGTTATAAGCGGCAATAACCGCATACGTCGCGCTTTCTTCGTCTTTGATGCCACGCAAATAGCGGCTATCCAAAATCTTCAAATACGCCGTACCCGTTTCGATGTTGATTTTCGGGTTATACAACTCCGACGCTTTCATCGGCTTGTCTTTACCACGAAATAGCTTGTTCACATCATGCCCCGCTGTGGTCGGTACAATTTGCATCAAACCGTAGGCTGGCACGTGAGATTTCGCTTTCGGGTTAAAGTGAGATTCCGTGTGCATAATCGCCAATACCAACGGCGCTGGCAGTTCATGCTTCTCGCTTTCTGCATAAATGAACGGCAGGTAGTGCTTAGCACGATCAGACATGGCTGATTTCGGAATGCTGGATTTGTACTCCACCACTTGCGCCGAAGAACGCTGGAACTTCACCTGTGTCTGCGCAAAATTACTTTCCATTTGCTTCAGACGTTTGGCCTCATTTTCCTTCATGATCTGCTTTTGCTTAGCAATCAGCACATCTTTCTGGGCTTGCGTCAGCACCGGCTTTTCGTCTTGCTCAACATAGATATCAAGCTGACTCATCTGGCGGTCGGTTTGCGCTTTGATCTCTTGCTTCACCTTTGCCAGCTCGTTCTGATCCGGCGTCAACGCCTTCACTTCCACCTGCTGAGCAGTCACCTTTTTCGGCGTATCGATCCCCATGTCGTTCAACAGCTGGCTGTTTTTCGCGATCACTTGATCAATTTTTTCCAACTCAACCGCTGGCTGTACTGCCGATTTTGCCGCCGCGTGTTCGTCGGCTGGCGTGTCTGGCAACTTGTAGCTGATCGTGATTTCACCTTTTTCCAGATCAATCACGGTCCGTGAGGCTTGTTGCGGGTCATACACCACAATCACGCCTTGCGAGTCGGTGCTGGTGTCACCCCAGGTATTCAACGCGCTTTGCTTTTGCTTGTCCCATCTTTCGAGGTTCGCCATCTGCCATTGATTAAACTCTTCAATGTGTTGGGCATACCACTGTGTGAACTCGTCGGTGTGGTCCGCTGACATTTCCGTGACAGCTTGATCGAGTTCAGCAAAAGGATCGTTCGCCTGTACATTGCCCATCAACAACACGTTGATGGCAATGGCCAATACGCCGTGTCTACATTTCATTGTGTGGAATTTCCTTATTGCAAGCGTTAGAAATACGCGTCGAGGTCGCCAACAGAGGCTTCTTCCTGCGCGGCCAGTTCATCTTCCACTTGGACTGTAAATTGTTGGCATGCAGCACTCTGACATTGCTGGGCAATGGTCAAACTCGCGGCCAAGTCTTGCCCGTATTGCCATTGTGCAAGGCGCAAAATGATGTCATCCGTCTGGATCGCATTCACATCCACATATTGCTGGAAATATGCGGTCGCTTTCGCATTATCTTGCTGACTAAGCAGAAGAGTGACGAGGCCCGCGGCATCCATCGCGACCAACGGTTGCTTCATCAAATACGGCAATATCGGCTTAATGGCGCTGTACTGCTGGGTCGCATAATACGCCACAGCGTAGCTCAAGGCGGTCGAGTCTAAGTTTATCGCGGTACCGGTATCGGTTAATGTGGCGGAACAAGATGCTATGGTACTGCCCACATCGCGGTAACGGATATCCGACAAATCATAACGAAGGTTAGTCATCGGCCACGTTGAAAAGCGCTCGCTGATCAAACCTTTGGCAATCAACGCGTCTTCGTAGTCCGCACGTAACGGCAAGCCCAGCCCTTTGCGACACAAGGCTTTCATCTGATTGCCCGATAATGGGGATTGACGGCTGACCGTCACCGTAAAGTTGGACGATCCCCCCTTTACGTCATACGTCGTACCGGCAAATTCCCAGCGCATCGACGGTGACGCCGTGCTCGCTGACGCTTGATCGGCCATGGCTGGCAGGCTCATTAAGCCTGCCAGCCACCATGCTCTGTACTTACAGATCGCTAACATTGCTAACTTGGCCTGATGGGCCTTGTGCATTGTTACCACCTTCGGTCAAACCACCGGTTGTGCCCACTTTGTGTGCTGAACCGGTGTTTTTGCCTTCACGTACACGCTGCTTGTTTTCTGCGGCGGCTTGCTTCGCTGCCGATTCCAGTGATGGCGCATACACGGCCACCGCTAGCATCCAATCACCGTCGCTGCTCTTGAACGTTTTAACCGACACACCCGGTGGCACTTTGCCTGCGGCGAATGACTTGTAAGAGTCTGCTGACTTCATGTTGTTCATGAACGTGTGCTTATCTTCAGCCAGTGCCGTCGCATCTGCTGGGTTAATGCTGTCTGCTGGGTAGCTGAACTGCTCGTTCTTCTCTAGCTGGTTTTCAGTGAAACCGCCTTCCCAGTACACTTCTTCACCCTGCATCACAGCAATCAGGCCGTTACGGGCTTTTGCTTGCGCTTGCGATTTCGACATAGCCAACAGTTTGCGCTGCACGCTCTTGTTCTTGTTATCGCGGATGATAGACGAACCGAAGCCCAGTACGAAGGATTCACCCGTCTCAGGGTTAGTGATCACTTTCGCACCAACAGGGGGCATTACGCCAGCCTGTAGATCACCGATGATCTGTTTGAAGATGGCATTCGGCTCTGTCGTTTGCGTCAATGCACCCACTTTACGTTTGGTTTGCTCACGCGTTTTCGGCGTTGAAATCAAGCTAACACGCACCAACTTTTCAGCCGGATCATCGTATACGTCAAACGTCACGTAACCGGCCAATGCGCCTTTTACGGACTCGGCACAGTTGTCGCTCATCATGCTGGTCGTGTTTGCAACGCTGTCGGTCGCGGTATCAATCACGTCCATCGTTTCATTTACAGCGGTCGCACACAGATTCTGCATGCCTTCCATGTTTTCAACCAATTGCTTCTTAGCGATTTGGAACGCTTTCATGTAAGCCGCACGCTTTGATAGCAAGGTCGCGTTACGGTTTTCGTACGTCTCGTAGCTGCCAGAACCGGTAGACAGAATGCCAACGCCAGAACTCACGGCGATCATTTTCACGCCGTCGCCTTCATCTTCAATCAGGCTCTGGTGTGCGACTAATACCGCGGCTTTTGGATCGTCAGCAACAATCACATCACCCACTTCTTTTACGTCAGAAGTATCAACCGATTGTGTTTCTTCTGTCGCAGACGYTGCGGGTACCAAGTCGTTCAGATCGAAATCAACACTGGCATGAGCGGTATTGAACGTGGTCGCTAAAAGCAGCGACAGCAAAGTTTGTTTAAACATGGATATTCCTAAATTTCTTTTACAGCACACTGATCTGATATTCATTCATCACACTGAGCTTTGAACGGTATTTTGGCTGGTGAACACGTAGCGTCGGCTCGATATACTGAGCCAGATCACTGGCGTTACTGAGTGAACGCAGCTGCACCACCACTTTGTTCGATTTTTTCGCTATTTTGATGTCTGACACACCGTTAATCGCGCTTAACAAGGTAAACAATTGCCCTTGTTGACCCGCCGCACTTGGCGAGAAAATTACTTCGCGTACAGGGCCACCGCGCATAGCCATATTTTCGGCAGCAGACTGAAGCTGTGCACGGATCGCTTGCTGATTATCCTCGAGGGCAAAATGCACTTCCGCTAATTGATCCAGCATGCCTGGCTTGTTCGGCAAGGTCATGAAGGTCGGATCATTACGCCACGTCGCGTATTGATTACCCACGCGATCACGCATCACCGCGGTGATTTCTAGCTGCAATCCCGATGGCGTCACTTTCGCTTTTTCCATCACATCCAAAATGATGCTCGACTGTGCCGAATGCGGGGAAAGATCAAACCCCATGTTGGCCAATGTCTCAGAAAATACGCTTTTCACGACCGGTAACCGCGCATTGATATGCACAGACGGTTGGCCCAAGCTCTTGAGGAGCTGTGCGACTTTGTCTTGCATCTTCTGACGCTCAACATTGACGTCCAGCGTCACGGCTAAACCACCACCAGCCAATGCTTGACTGGAAATTTCATTCCAGCTGGTGATCATGCCTTGGGATTGCATTGACAACGATTGGCGCGTGACTTCTTCAATATTGAAGTCATCGTTATTGGTGCTCGCCGACATACTTGAGTACATTTGCTGCAAGTAGCCCGACTTCACCATCACGCCAAGGGCTTGACTGATGGCGCGACGAAACGCATCTTGCTCGGCCGCTTGACGGGCCGTCAGTCCCGATTTTTTGTCGTATAGGCCTTCACCGGTTACCACAACAGACAGGGTCGGTTCATCGTCCCACGTGATACCGTCGTCATCGCCTGACATGGCATCGTCTGCCGGTGGCATCAGTCGTACCGTCACACAGGTATCATCACCCTGAATCTCTGGTCGGCCGAAATCCGCGCGAACGTTGCCTTGTGCAATGCCTGAAATCAGCACATCACGCGTGGCTTGATCAAATTGCTCATCAAGCAACATGGACTCATCGGTTGTGAACGAAAAGGAGGTTTCGCCCTGTAAAAAGAGCCGAAGGCTGTTTAATCCTTCGGCTTTGGCGGCTTCAATGGCCATGGCACCGCGTCCGTATGCACACCCTTGTTCGACAAGAGCCAGCGACGAAGGCTGGCTCATATCTAGCTCTAAAGCGGATGCAGACAGGCAAACGAACAAGGTACTCAGCGCAACGCCGTGAGTTAACCCTTTTCTACCCATGTGCTACGGTCCTTCATGAACTCTGCAGGTACGCCAACGCTAACCGCGAATAAACGACGGTTGCGGTCAGGACGGTAAATGCCTTCTTCGGCTTGCTCTTGTACTTGGTCAGCCAGGTTGCTGTCTTTCCAGCGTACAATTTTGCCTTGTGCACTCTGCATGCTCGGATTTACCGTTGCCACGCCGATTGGCTCAACAAACCCAGCGCTGTATTCAAACACCACCATGGTTTCATTTGGCAATACGCCGGCATTCTGGCCACGGTCAAGGGAGATACGATCGCCTTTAATACCGACAACTTGTGCCGTTGATGGCATTTCAGTCAGCAAACGCGACAGCATGATGTCAAAACCGCGAGACGACATTTCGTTAAGTACGGCGCCGACATCTTTACCACTGGTGTAGTTAAAGCCGCGGTAGTATTCACCGTTGGCAATCACGGTGGTGAAGCTGTTTTTCTCACGCACGTCGAAGTTCGACACGCGGATTTTACCCACATTCGGGTAGCTCAGCTTTTCACGGGTATACGGGTTGATCACACCCACAGTCATTTCCATTGATGTCTGGAACAACGATTGGGTCGAACCAAACAACATGTCACCGGTTTTCAATACGTCCACTTTCATGGCGTAATCGGTAGACAGCGGTGTGCTCTTGGCTTTTTTCGTCGCCACTTTCACCGCGCCTTCATCCGCCAGAATTTCTTCCATCATGGCGTTTACAGAGTCAGTGTCGCGAGTCAGAATGCGAAAACGGTTCACACCGGCAAACTGGTTTTCCAGTGTGTTTTCCAACGCTTTCGATTTGTACTGGTTGATGCTGGTGTGCATCGCGTTAAATACGCCTGCAGACTGCCCTTTTAGCGTGGCGCTCAAATCCGTATTCACATCACCGAAGTAGATGCGGATCGTTTTTTTCGCCAATGGACAGCGTGGATCTTCACGCTCTACATCATAAGTACAGAAATCAAGCCCTTGCGTATTGAAATACGCAGGCACTTCGATGTCTTCATTGTTAAATGCATCTGCTGATTTGCCGATAATCAGCGAAGAGTTACCTGCATTACTTTCTGCTGAGTAAGTCTGGCTACCTTTGCTGGTCTGACAACCAGCAAGGGCCAAACTCACTGCCACTACACCGGCAATGTGAGTCAGTTTCATTACGCTTTCACTTTCTCAGCTAGCACTTTGTCTAGGTTCTCTAGCTGCTCGATGGTGTTCTTATCCATAGAGATCAGATCGTTCGCATCGTAAGCAAGTACAGAACGTGCTTTTAGCTCGTTGTATGCTTCTACTACAGGTACCACTTCTTCCTTCTCGCCTTCTTTTTTCGTTTCATTTGACAATGATGCGAAAATAGAACCTAGGCCACCTTTCATGGTGTCTTGCGCAAGTGCTGTGCCGTTTTGGGTTGCGATGTAAGTGATCTTCGCAGCTTGAATCGCTAGATCAGCCGCCAATTGTACGTTCTTATCAAAAATCGCATCAGACGCATTCTTGTAAGCTTCTACTTGTGGACGAATTTTCTTTTTAGCCGGTTTGCCAGCATCAAACTCGTTCATCGCAACCAATAACTCTTCGTCAGATTTGTCTGCGTTAACCGCAAGGAAACCGGCTACGTCTGCATGCTTAGAAGCCAGTGTACGGTACTCACCAAATACAGAACACTGACGCTTTTGAATCGATACCATTGCTTGTGACGCAGTATCAACAGCAACAGAAACTGGTGTGTATTTCTCGCCAAGTTCAGCACAGGTTTTTGCTAGGTTTTGGCTTACTTCAGCGCGGTCTACAGTCGCTGATGTCATACCTTCCATTGCTGAACAGCCCGCTAGTGCAGAAACCACAAGAGCCGCCATTACTGTCTTCTTAAGCATTTTTTTGTCCTTTTAATCTAACAATGAGTAAATAGAGTGCGTTTTTACTGTTTTAATTATTTGCTGACGCGCCTCTTCAAGTGCGCTGTCAGAGCTTGTCAACGATTTGCCTATCGCTGACAGCTGCTTTTGTGCCACAACCACGCTGGGGTTGTTGGCCTCAAAAATCTGTAATAACACCGTTTGCTTTGCCACAAACTGGTTGGCTTGTTTGCCTTTCTTGGTCAGGGTTTTGATATAAACCGTGATATCCCCTTGCGCTGACGCAACACGGGAAGCCGTTAACGCCGCTTTCATCTCTGACGCAAAGCTGTCAGCCGCCCCGCGAAAAGCAATGCTTACACCACTTTCGTAACGAGCGACACGGCGAGTTAAACGGGATTGTTTATCTTGGAATAAGGCGATGTCATCCGCATCCAATGACGATAAAATGATTAAGGCTTGCTCACTCTTCAGCAGATCCGCTTGTATTTTTTCCAAGCGTTTAATATCACGCCACTGTTTACCAACCACGGTTAAATAATCTGAAATAATATCGTGGTATTCAGCAACATCTTGTTTGAGTGAAGCAATCCATTTTGTTTTATCGATCTGGAATTGATACAGGCAAGGTGACGCATCACAATTAACGCTGACCGTCTCCATGTATTGCACTTCAATAGGCAATGACGTAATAGTCGAACGCATTTCATAGTGTGACGAGACGTTGCCATCGACTTTTGATTGGCGTGTTTCCTCAGAAACATCCACTTTGCTGTAGATACGTAAGGCCAGTTGCTGCTTGGCATCCATTTCAGCTTGGTGCTGAGTGTCACCATAACCTTGAAGGGTAAGATACGGTTCGGCAACGACAACACCAGATATACCCATAAGGCATAAAGCAGTGAAAAACCGAGTAAATATTTTTTTATCCACTATAAACAACCGTACATCCCTGAAAACTATTCGCGAAATGTACCCAAGAAATTTTCATGCATCAATACACCAAAAACACAATGTGCGTCCAAAAAGCATGCATAAAAATGCACTCAAAGAAAATTAAAAACGTGATCTCGCTCCAAGTTACCAGTCAAAGTTAGTGACACTAAAGCCTGTTTTACTGGGCTTTCACCCTCACCGTCGTGATACCATCACACATCGTCAATATATTGACGCACCAAGGATATTCACAATCTCGAATAAATTGCTTTTTTATATTCATTTTGCGTATTTATGTTTTTGTGATCTAAACCAAAAAATATATTTTTAACGTTATTTAACCGTTCAAAATTCAATCTAAACACTGCCAATTATTTATATTTCCACTTTTTCAATCTTCCTTTCATTTCTCATACTCAGCCTTTTTTGATGCCGATTGAGTATATTGCACCACCGCCAATTGCATCGCAGTGATGCATTTTTCTTTTATGACGTTGAATTTTTTCTATTCGAAACCGCATTTATTGTGGCAAGCAATTCCCCCTTCCACCTTGTTGAGCCCATACCCAGCGACTATATTTTTGATCTAACGTGCCTCGTAAGCACTATAAGAAGATGCGCTAATGCATGTTTCGTTGTCGTGAGGGCTGGGCATGATTCACCCGCTTAGTCCACCGTGACCACACTCAAAAGGAGTGATGTCGTGAGTAAACTTACCGCCAAAATGCGGCTCGTGAAGGTATGGGCTATGTTGCCATTGGCTCTGGTCGTCATCAGTTTTTCCGTGCTTGCTGATGAACAGTTCGATGTCGGTAAAGAAAAAGCCAAAGTTTGCATGACCTGCCACGGCGAAAATGGCATATCCAGCATTGAGTCCTACCCCAATCTACGGGGACAAAAAATGACCTACATGATATCCGCCTTGAGAAGTTATCAATCCCGTGAACGCTCCGGTGGCCTTGCGGTATTAATGCACCAACAAGCTGATGCACTATCAGAAAAAGATATCAGCGATATTTCCTATTATTACTCAAACCTGAGTACCGAGTCTGAATAAAGGAGCGTCCCAATGTCCGATGCCCCCTACAGCATCAAGGTGGTGAAGTATTTTGTCGTAGCCTCCCTCATTTGGGCGTTTGTGGGGATGACGATTGGGGTCGTTCTGGCCGCACAGCTCTACTGGCCCGTACTGAACTTCGATTCGGAGTATTTCCAATTTGGCCGACTGCGCCCGTTACACACCTCTGGTGTGATCTTCGGCTTTGTGGTCAATATTTTGATGGGGACCTCGCTCTACATCGCGCAACGCAGTTGCCAATGTCCCCTGTATAACCGCAGTTTAGCGTGGATGGTCTTTTGGGGCTGGCAGCTTATCTTACTGTTAGCCGTCATCTCGCTGCCCTTGGGATACACCACGTCAAAAGAGTACGCGGAACTTGAATGGCCCATCGATATTTTAATCGTGGTGGTATGGGTACTTTACGCCGTCCTTTTCTTTGGTACGTTAGCGCAACGCACCGTCAAACACATCTTCGTTGCCAATTGGTTTTACGCGGCGTTTATCATTGTGATTGCGATGATTTTTGTGGTGAACAACCTCGAATTACCCGCGTATTTCATGAAGTCCTATTCCGTTTATGCCGGTGCACAAGACGCCATCGTGCAATGGTGGTGGGGACATAACGCCGTCGGTTTCTTGCTCACCGCCGGGGTGATCGGAATGAATTACTATTTCATCCCGAAAGCGGCAGAACGGCCGATTTACTCCTACCGTTTGTCCATCATCCACTTCTGGGGCTTAGTCGGTTTTTACACGTGGGCAGGAACCCACCATTTGATTTACTCCTCGGTGCCGGTGTGGGTCCAAAACATCGGTATTGTCATGTCGCTGATCCTCTGGCTGCCCTCTTGGGCGGGCGCGTTCAACAGCGCGATGACGCTGCTGCAAAACAAAGCCAAGTTGAAAAATGATTACATCCTGCTGTTCTTCTTTTCCGCCATCATTTACTACTGCTTGGCGACCTTTGAAGGCCCGCTACTTGCTATTCGCTGGTTTAACATGATCGCCCACAACACGGAATGGATCATTGGTCACGTGCACTCCGGCGCCTTGGGTTGGGTGGGGATGTCAGGCATTGCGGTATTTTATTACTTCATTCCCCGACTCTGGAATAAAGAGCAGCTATGGTCTCAACGGCTCATCAAATGGCATTTCTGGCTCGCTCACGCCGGTATTCTGCTGTATGCCGTTGCCCTTTGGGTCGCAGGGGTTGGTGAAGGGTACATGTGGCTTGCGCAAAGTGAAAACGGGCAATTAGTGTATAGCTTTGTTGAAGCCATGAACTTCAAAGCCCCTTGGCTATTTTTACGCTTTTTAGGTGGCGTACTGTTTGTTCTCGGTTTGGTGCTGATGGCATTCAATCTGTACAAAACATTGCGTTCCCCGGTGATCCTCGAGGCAAAGGAGGCTTGATATGAGTGCTGATTTTACCAAATCTGTGGTGATTCTGATCCTTGTCATCTTTGTGGTCGCCTCTTTCTCGCTGCTGGCATGGGTGGTACCCAACATCCTGTATGACGGCGATTTGAAAGCAAAAAGCCGCGCCAAGCCATTAACGCCGATTGAACTGGCGGGGCGAGACATCTACATCAGTGAAGGCTGCCATGTGTGCCATACCCAAATGGTTCGCCCGCTTGATCCTGAAGTGAAGCGCAACGGCCGCCCGAATGAAGAAGCGGATGACATCTATGAGTTTCCGAATTTGTGGGGGTCGAAACGTACTGGGCCGGATTTGACCAACATTGGACGCAAATATTCCGATCAGTGGCATGCCATTCATTTAATCAACCCGCGCCAAGTGGTGCCGACCTCGATCATGCCCGCCTACCCGTGGTTGTTTGAACAAGCTTTAACCGGTGACCGGATCACCGCCAAAATGCTCACCCTGCGTACCCTTGGCGTGCCCTATACCGACCAAGAGATCGACAACGCACGCTTGCAGGTCAGGGGGAAATCCAAAGGGGAGGCCTTAATACGTTACCTGCAAAGTCTGGGTGTTGACACGTCAGACACGGCCCTAACCACAACACACCTATCGCACACGGAGTCATCACGTGTTGCTCTACCGGTTTCGGCTCCAGCAGCAATTCCCGCTTCAAAACCTGCGGCACTACCACAGGAGGCTAACTAATGGCGACGTTCTGGAACCTTTGGGCCATCATTTGTACTGTGGTGTTTTTCGCCCTAATGGTTGGGGTGGTTGTGCAATACTGGCGCCGCAATCACGAAGCCAATCAAACAACTGTAATCGATACGTTTGATGGCATTGATGAAAACGATGCTCCACCACCGAAACTGTTGTTTGTGGCATACGCGGTGGCGTTCACGCTGTCTCTGGGTTACCTCATTCTTTATCCCGGATTAGGGAACTGGCCCGGCTTGATCACTTGGCAACAGAGCGATGATAAACTCAGTTCGCCGACCACCACCCTCAACGATCAATTTGAAAGCATTCAAGATACCTCCTTGTCGTCTTTGGCGACTCAACCAGAAATTGTCGCAACCGGCCGAATATTATTTCAAACCCACTGCGCAGCTTGTCACCGCGACAATGCACAAGGGGCAAAACGTTTTCCTAACTTGATCGATAACGTCTGGCTGTATGGTGGATCCGACGAGGCCATTATTCATTCCATTGAAAAAGGCCGTAACGGTGCGATGCCCGGCTGGGTCGATGTACTCAATCCCGATCAAATTGCCAAAATGTCTTATTACATTGTCTCGCTCAACGACCGGCACACCAATGTCCCACCGGTGAAAGTCGAATTAGGTAATGCACTCTTCATGCAATATTGTTCGGCATGCCACGGCAACGGCACCATTGCCAATCAATCACTGGGTATCCCCACCCTTGCGGATGACATTTGGCTGCATGGTGGCAGCATTGAAGATATCCAACACACCATTCGTAATGGGATCAACAATGTGATGCCTGCGTTTGGTGATCAGTTGAGTCACAATGAAATTTTGGCGATGGGGGCATTCATCACTAAAGCCCGGCTTGATGAAGACAAAAAACTGGCGCAGTTTGATACCGCCTCTCTCGAGCGCGGCGAATACCTTGCGCGTGCCGGTGACTGTATTGCCTGCCACAGCGCCGAAGGTGGCGAACCGTTCGCTGGGGGACTCCCTTTTGTGACTCCCTTTGGCACCCTGTATTCCACCAATATTACGCCACATGTCACCGAAGGGATCGGCAGCTACACGTTTGAGGATTTCAAAGCCGCCTTAGTGGACGGGAAAGGCCAGCACGGCTATTTGTACCCCGCGATGCCCTACACGTCGTATCAGTATGTAACCGAACAAGACATGCAGGATTTGTGGGATTACATGCAATCCATTACGGCGGTCTCGCGCCAGAACAATCACAATAAAATGATGTTCCCGAGTAATATTCGTTTAGGGTTATTAGGCTGGAATATCGTGTTTATGAACACCGCACCGTTAGATTTAACGCTGCCGTCAGCCCTAGATGACAAAGTAGACAACGTCGAGAAATGGCAACAAGGGAAATACCTGGTTGCGGGATTGGGTCACTGCTCTGAATGTCACACCCCCCGCAATATTGCCCAAGCGCTCGACGAGAAACGTCTCTTCCAAGGCAACATCATTGATGGGTGGAATGCACCAAGCATTACCGCCACTGAATTGTTTGTTGACGGCTGGGATATCACGTCACTGACGGATTTCTTGCATACCGGTCATTCAGATAAAGGCTCAGCGTTTGCTGGTATGGCAGATGTGATTGAAAACAGCCTGAGTTATATGACACGGGATGATATTGAAGCCATGTCTTATTACCTGCTGTCCGGTGACACCAACAATTTATTCTCGGAAGGCAGCCAACGCTTGCAACCGACCGGTTTTACGGACACCGCGTATCAAAGTGACATTTACACCACTTATAACCAAACCTGTGGCGCGTGTCATGGTGAAGATGGTAAAGGGCGCGACCCGATTGCCCCTACCCTACTTAATAACGGGATCATCATGCACCAAGACCCGTTCAATACCATTGCAGTTACTATTCGCGGCTTACAACCGACCTATTTAGACAAAGATCGGAACTTTATGCCGATGGCGAGTTTTGAGGATATTTTGTCTGATCAGAAATTGGCAGAATTGATCACCTTTGTCCGCAATTACTTAGGAGCCAGAGAGAAGCCCGTAACGACTGAGGATGTCAAAGCCGTGCGCGAACGGTTGGAAAAAGCGGGTTACACCGAGGGCCTGCATACCACACCGTACATGTATGAACAGCGCGACGGGACTATTAATATGGATTGAGTTGCGAGTTGCGAGTTGCGAGTTGCGAGTTGCGAGTTGCGAGTTGCGAGTTGCGAGTTGCGAGTTGCGAGTTGCGAGTTGCGAGTAAAGAATAGAGCTAAAAGAAAGGGAAAGGGAATAATAAAAAAACAGCCCATCTGGTAGGACAGACGGGCTGTTTTCTTGTATACCGTTGTTACAACAACGGCGAACGATTAGTCGTCAAGCAGATCATCCAAGTCAACATCACCAAAGATGTCTTCCCAATCTGGGCCGTCTTCTTCGTCAATATCTAGCTCAAGCGCATCTTCGGTGGATGCGTGCGTGATAGGCAATACGCTGTAATCTTTTGACAAAATCTTATCGACAAAGATCCATTCACAGTCGATCTCTTCTTGGGTGAAGGTCACGGCCATGAAGCCACGGTCAACAATGTTCGCCCACTTCAGATCTGTCACCAATTCAGGGAACAATTTCTGAATTTCGCGCATCAACTTAGGCGGCAATGGCAGGTAATGCTCGATACCTGGGGAGCCGACAGATGACGCGGCGAATTCGACACCACAGTTGTTGCCTTGCTTGTTCACCAACTCGCCGGCCCACGCATTGTGTGTATCACCGGCAAAGCTCACGAAAGACTTACCGTATTTATTCATTTGACCGTAAACCCAATCACGATCACGCGGGTAACCGTCCCACGCATCTAGATTGTACGGTGACTTCAGAATGCTTGGATGGCGCGCCGCATCCATGATGATGTTGCCATCAAACGGAGTACGGGTACGGTGCGCTTCTTTCGCGCCCATGAATGCCAACAACAGGTTGAACGGTACATCCATTTTGGTCATCAATACCTGCTGACCCAAGGCGGTCCAGCGGGTTGAATGGTTACGCAGTTCACTTGCGATCCACTGTTTTTGCTTCTCACCCAGCAGTTCATGACCGTCTGCGTACAAATCTTTCTGTAGCTGATCATAAGCGGCTTGTGGATCCGCTTTGCTATAGTTACCGTAATCTAACTGCTCAGTACGGCCCGTTACACGAGTATCCAGCATTAATAGGTGCACCAGATCGCCGTATACAAAACTACGGTAGATCTCGCCTTCTGCCACCATGTTGTCACGGATTGGCAACCATTCATGGAACGCCTGAATCGCCGCTTCACGACGTGCAACAAAATCACCTTCTTGTGGCTGATGGTTGAATGCGCCATCTTTCCACGTGTTATCCGCAATTTCATGGTCATCCCAAATATGGATGAACGGCATGCTTGCGTGCAGGGCTTGCAGATCGTCGTCAGAACGGTACTGGGCGTAACGTTTACGGTAGTCTGTCAGCGTAATACATTCGTGAGCGGGTGATGGAACACGGTCAAGTTCAATAGCATGATCACTGGCGTATTCACCCATGCCGTATTCGTAAATGTAGTCACCAATGTGAAGCAAGGCATCAAACTGCTTACGCTTGTGCTGGCGAACAATTTCGCGGTATACGTTAAAGTAACCGGCTGGGTGGTTAGCACACGTGGCAATAGCAAAGCTAACTTTTTCGACATGCTTAACAGGCAGTGTTTTCGTCACACCTGTCACAGACTGGATAAAGTCTACCGAGAAACGGTAATAATATTTCTTGTTAGGAAGCAGGTTAGCGGCATCGACTTTGACAATGAAGTCACTTGCCTGTCGTGCCAGCGCATCACCAGATTGATAATTTTTGCTGAAACGTTTGTCGGTCGCCATTTCCCAATGCACGATGACTTCATCGATTTTCAAAAACGCATCAGGCACAAAACGTGTCCATAGGATCACACGATCAGACAGTGGGTCACCACTGGCAACACCGTGGGTAAAGCCACCATAAACGCGTGGGGTAGCCATGGTTTCAGACTGTTCAATAGCAGAAGGCGTTTGAGTGTGAGCAAATGCACTCGTTACGATACCAGCACTAGAACCTACAGTGAGGCAGCGAATAAAATCACGTCTTTTCATTTTTAATTATTAGTGTGTGTCAATGATGGGCGGAGTATTGGTAAATATCGTAACTGAATCAATAACAAATACACATGCACTTACAAGATACCCTCTCTCACACAGCACTTTTGATTTCTGTTTATATTTAARCGGTTGCTTTAAACCAACCATGAATAAATATAAGCAAGATCTTCTATTTTACTCACATCACTATTCTCTGTTCGTTTCTTATTTATATAAGCGAAAAAGACAAGAGAGAAAGAAAACCACACCAACCATTTAAAATCAACAGCTTAACACAAATCGAGCTATTCACATTTACACATGCCATTTTCATTTTAACTGCTTCTAATCGCGTAGCAGCACAATAACCACAGCACAAAATACACAATATGAACAATTATTGCACTACACTCTCGGATCCATCGAATTGTCTTCATATGAAGATAGTTACAAACTATAAAGGCGTAAATAAATAAAACGATTTCATGCTTGTTTTATTCTAACTGATTTTGTGATCTTCATTCCATAATTTTTTCATTCAAAAACACACGTCCATTCATTGTTTTTTTACAAAAAGATGACAGCAATAAAAAAACGGAAATACTGATGTATTCCCGCTTTTTTCTTTTAGGGTGTGTCCCCCCGCGTCAGAGGGGGGTCACGTTACAACTTAAATTGCGCCGTGATCACTTGGAGTTCTCCCGCCAAACTCGACAACTCTTCACAAGCGCGAGTGGTTTGCTCAGCGCCTTCGGTCACTTCATTGGCCGCCTGCGTGATATGCCCCATGTTATTGCCTAACTCTTCCGATACCGCCGTTTGCTGTTCAGTGGCACTGGCAATTTGGGTGCTCATATCAAAAATCGTGGTCATCACACGGTTCATATCCCCGATGAGTTCACCGGTACGATTGACCGCATCCACCCCCTCACCCATTTTCTCTACACTGCTCGACATGGTCTTTTCTGCCGCCGTCGCTTGCTCTTGTAGTCGGGCAATGATCGACCCAATCTCTCCCGTCGATTGCTGTGTACGTGTTGCCAACGAACGCACTTCATCGGCCACCACCGCAAAACCACGACCTTGTTCACCAGCACGCGCTGCTTCAATCGCTGCGTTCAATGCCAATAAATTTGTTTGGTCTGCAATGCTGTTAATCACATCCACAATCGAGCCGATACGTTGGCTCTCTTCCACCAGTTTATGCACGGTATCTGTTGTCACATACATTTCTTCTTCAACGGAACGAATCGCGTTAACCGAAACATGAATGGCATCGCGCCCTTCTTTCGCGCTTTCTGCTGCACCATTCGTCTCGTGCGCTGAGTTCTCCGCATTTGACGCGATATCAGCAGAGGTAGCGCGCATTTCATCCATTGCAACCGTCAATGAATTCAGTTGATCCTGCTGACTACGCATACTCACCGACGATTGCACCGAGATAGCACTGACTTCTTCAGAGGCACTGCTCAACTGCGTGCTGGACTCCACTATCTGCTCGACAATCGCATGGATATTCATGCGCATATTATCGATTAAGCGAGACAGTTCACCCATTTCATTATTACCGTCATCAACAGGCTTCGGACTCAAATCTTTGTCACTGATCGCCTGTGCCGCTCGGATCGGCAGCTGTAACTGCGCATGCAGGTTATGCACAACTAACATAGACAATAACACCGCCAAAGCCGACGCGGATAACAAGGCACCAATGGTTAGATTATTGGTAGTACTATTGCTTGCAAGCAACTCATCCGCAAATTCAAAGCCAGCGGCGCCTAATTGATTTTGCAGTACATCTAACTCACGATTAAATGATTGGCCCAATTCCAATGACGTCGTGTGAGCCTGTCGGTACGCTGGCAGATCACGATCTAACATCATCAATGCTTCTTGATAACGTATTGCGGCCTTCAGCACACGGCCTGTGGCGGCATCCTGCCGATTTGTCTCCAGAATGCTGATGGCAGAATGAATACGTTTTATCGCATTGGCTAAGTAGCTCTCACGCATACCTGCCACGAAACCATTATAATTTAGACGAACAGAGGCGATTTGGTTCATGGCTTTCGTTGCTTGGCTAACCCATTCTTGTGAATAACTAGCACTGGTAATATGTAAGGAATAAGAGTCAAATTCTTTCCCTGACCCAGTAATACCGTGCTTCACGGCATCATCTAAAGTATAGAAATAATCAAACATCACCTCCGCCTGACGGGCGTAGTCCGTAACTAATCGCTTGATCGCTTTTTCTTCTGTCGTGGTAGGCACATAGCTTTCTGACATGCTCACCAACGCATTGAATTGATTTTTTGTACGGTCAATCAGCTCAATATTACGCGGGTTTGACCACGTTGTTGCCAACCCAACACGCGCTTGCCAAATGTTGAGACCAAATGTGGTTGCGGCTTGCAAATTCGTCACACGCTGATCCCGTTCTTGACGGTACGTTTGCTCTGTGTTGCTGTGGTTGGCATACAACCATAATGAAAGGCATAAAATCACCGCGCCCGTCATTAAACTGGGCAACAAGACCGACGTGCGAAAACCAAAATCTTTTAATCTGACAGCAAACATATCCTTTTTCACCTATAGAAATAGACATATTAATAAAGACGACTATCCAACGTCGCAAAAGATACAAGCGCTAAAATGCACCTGCATTAAGAGAATGAGAGATAATATAAATAGAACAGCGTTATTATTGTGACATCGACCGCAATTAACAAGCAAACATTGGTTGCATATTGCAAAAAAAAGGCTTTAAAAACGACAAGTTATCATGACTGCTATACGTAAAAATCAACCACTATTCCTTTTGCGGATACTTTATATATTGATAAAGTGCACCCTGTGTTATGGGATGTCTTAATCAATGCAAAACAAGAAAGCAAATAGAAAACAAAAAAATACATACAAACAAAAAAAGCTTGAAGCGAATAACGCCTCAAGCTTTTTTATGCGGCTTATTTCATTAATACTGTAATTGGTAATTCAAGGTAAACGTACGCCCGCGGCCTTTATAGTCAAACATCTGCTCAGGGCCATAGTAGGCATACCAGCCTTTCGCACGTTGTCCCCATACGGTGGTGTAGTCTTCATCCAATAGGTTCTGGATACCAAAGCCGAGGCTACCGACCGGCAAATCAACGGTTCCGACCACATCAAACACGCTATAGCCGTCTATTTTCCCGCCATTATCGTCCGTGAGATCAAACAAGGTCTGATTCTGGAGTTTCAGGGCGTAGTTATCTTGCTGCCACGTTACCCATGCACCCGCTTTGGACGCACTGGCATAATTGATAGACAGTTTGTTCCAATCGCCATCCGCATCTTGCTCTTCCGAGCGTACCCAATGGCCGTTTACCCCTACCTGCCAGTTGTCCGTTACCCAGTAGGCCACTTCCGCTTCTGCCCCATAAATGCGTTTTTTGGCATCTTTGATGTTCACATTCAGGGTTTTTCTATCAAATTTGACGATTTTATCGGATTGCGAATAATACAGTGCCGCTTGCAGACTTAACGCATCACCTGCCTGACGATACCCCAATTCGTAACTGTTGGTTTTCACCCCAGACAGCTTGGAGTCATTCACATTCACGCTGTCGGTCAACGTATAATGGCCGTTCGCATCTGGCGCACTGTATTTCCCGACCCCGTAATACTTCGCAGGATCAGACAAATCGAACCCCTGCGCGAAGTTCGCCCAAACTTGTTTATTTGGGCTGAGTTGATAAATCGTGCCGAGATTAAACAAGCCAATGTTGTAACTCGTTTCGCCACCTTGTACCGCATCCGCAGAGGTACCTTCACCAAACGCAATCGCGCGTTGTATTTTGGCATCCACAAAGTCATCAACTTTATTGTTCATGTACTGATAGCGGTAGCCGCCTTCCAGAGTCCAGTCATCGGTGATGGCAAACTCCGCCTGTAAAAAGCCCGCGACCGAGGTCACTTCCGTGCCGGGGTAACGACCAATCGTTGCCGCCGTTCGGTTCACCAATCCTCCAGTGTCATAGCTGGTTTGGCGATCAAACAAGGCCTGATCACTGTCGAGTTTATCGAGGTAGCTGTCTAGACCATAGGTTAACGTAAAGCGATCCATCGATTTGATCATCGCCGCACGAAAACTCAGCACATCGGTTGTTTGCTCAGAGGCTGCGAGGTATTGCCCATAAATAAAGGGAATAAAGGATAGCGCTTCACGGCGATACGCCGCTTGCACCAATAAATCATGCGAAAAAAAATCAGCATCGTGATAACTGGCGTTCAACATCACCCGCTCAGTTGCACCTTGACGGTCAGATTCATAGCCATCTCGTATTTCGATGACATCCGTATCTGCGGGATTACCGGTAATATTGTTCGGCGCACCGGCAAGATCTTGCCCGAAGTAGATCCCATACGGGCTGTCTTGTTTACTGTGGTAATACTGCGCTAACAGATTGATCGTTTGTGTCTCTGATGGGGTAATCACCAGTGTGCCGAGCGCATCCACCACTTCGTTAAACTGCAGCGAGCCTTGCGTGATATCCGGGACAATCAGATCGCCATTACCGTCGTAATACCCTTTCGTTTTACCGTATACAATCGACGCGCGACCTTTTACCTGATCGTTACCGCCACTGACAGATTGCGCCAATTTATAATCCACATCCTCACTGCTGTTAAATCCGGTGGTGGTACTGGCATAGCTTTCAAAAGCAATATCGGCACTGTCTGCGGTTTTGGTGATAATGTTAATCACGCCCCCAGTCGCCYCGGCACCATAAATGGCTGTCGCACCGGATAGCACTTCAATGCGTGCGATATTGAAAGGATCTATGGAATCTAATTGACGACTGATCGTGCGCGACGCATTCAGCGACACCCCATCAATCATCACCAGCATGGCTCTGCCACGTAAGTTCTGACCATAGTTGGTTCGCCCCTGACTGCCCACATCCAATGACGGTACAGCGGCAGATAAAATATCCGCGAGGTTTTTGCCCCCACGGTAATCTTGTGCGATTTGCTCGGCATCGATGTACCATACCGTGCCCGGAATATCACTGATCTGCTTCGGCGCACGGCTGGCGACCACCACCATTTTGTCCTGCTGGTACACAGGCTCTTCCGCCATAACAGGCAACGCGGTGAGGCTGCCCCCACTGACACCGAGCATGGCGATCATCAACGGGCTGACTGCAAACGTCCTTGATTGCTTTAACATCTTTTCTCAACTTCTTTTTAAAATAAACGAACAAGGGCACGCACTGTGCTTACCCTAAAAAACAGTCGCGAATGCTAATAACTATCATTTCCATTTACAAACTTAAGCACGGATATTTCCACAAAAAAGCCAGCTCTGGGAGCTGGCTCAATGATTACCTTCGTCACTTTCACGGTTTTCTTAATAAGTAGATAAAATACCCCCCACCGACGAGGGACGCCAATAAGCCAGCCGGAAATTGCCATGGAAACCAGAGGTTTCTGCCAAGCCAGTCTGCCAGTACCATGACGATGCCCCCCAATAAACAGGCGATAACGAGCTGATCGCGCGCCCGATACTGCCCCAAGGCTTTAGCCATGTGCGGAGCCAGCAAGCCAATGAAACTCAATGGTCCCACCACAAGGGTGGCCAAAGCCGTCAACATGGCGGCGATAAACATCAACAGCAGCCTGACCCGGTAGCCGTCGACCCCCAATGCGTTAGCAACGACCTCGCCCAGCCCCATCAAATCCAGCCACCGATGGCAGAGGATTAATCCGCCGCCCAGCACAATCACCCCCACCAGCAACACGAGCGCGTCACTGCCCGACGCCAGATAGGTTGACCCCGATAACCACGCCATCAAGGCGTGAACATTCTCTTGCCCAGATGACATGGCAATGCGGATCAGTGCATCCATCGCGGCACTTAACCCAATGCCCGTCAGCAGGATCTGCGCGGGGGCAAAACGGTGTCGTCTGCCGCTCAGCCATAACATGATCATGACCGAAAACGCCCCCAAGGTGCCCAGCAATAATTGTCCACCCCGCCCTGTCGTCATTCCCAGCATGGCCCCGCATACAACCGCCACCGCCGCCCCGGCACTGATCCCCAACACTTCCGGACTGGCCATGCCATTGCCCGTCACCCGCTGAATCACCGTGCCAGCAAGGGCAAGGGCGACGCCAGCCAACAAGGCCACCGCAATACGGGGAAAACGCAGCGCCAGCACATTGGGCGACACACTGATCTGCCAACCGTACTGACTGTTGCCGACCATGAGGCTAAGCCACAACACCCCAGCCAACACAACCAGCAAGCCAACACCCACAGCAATCACGCTGCGCGGGTGATACTGTTTCATGCCTTCGGGTTCTGCCTTCAAACTGGCAGCCAACGACTGACGGTGTAATAACCACAACAGACACGGCGCGCCCAACAGCGCAGTCATGGCACCGGTCGGCAGCAACTCACCACCGACACCGGAAAACGGCTGAATACACAGATCTGCCACCAGCAATAAGGCCGCGCCAATCAGCGCACTGGTGAGCAACCGCATCAGCAAGGTGCGGGCGCCCACTAACCGCGCCAACGCAGGGGCGACCAAGCCAACAAAACCGATGATACCGACCTGACTCACGACGGCTGCGGTCATGAACACCGCCGCGACAATGCCCATCCCCCGTAACCATGCCACCCGTACCCCTATGGAGGTCGCCACCGCGTCACCCAATTGCAATAGCGCCAGCGGTCGGCTGAGCAAGACCAATAACACACTGGGTACCACCAGTAGCGGTAACAACTGCGTGACCCCTTGCCAGTCGTTCTGCTCTAACGCGCCCGCCCCCCATATAAACAGGCTGGTTAACTGCTGTTCATTAATGAGCATCAACATCATATTCAGCGAGCCAAAAAACAAACTGACCACCATACCCGCCAACACCATTTGCAACGGGGCACATCCCCGCGAAGCGGTTAACAAGAAAACCAATCCCGTCGCCGCCAAGCCGCCGACAAACGCCAACCAATGCGCATCTATCGCTAACGTGGCAGGCAGATAGAGCAACCCCATTGCTAACCCCAATTCGGCCCCCGCCGCCACGCCTAACGTGGTGGGCGAAGCCAGCGGGTTTCTGAGCACGTATTGCATCACACACCCCGCTAGCGCTAACCCCGCCCCGCATAACAGGGCCATCGCGATACGCGGCAGATAGTTGAAATGCACAATCACTTGCCGGTAATCACTCAAGTCAGGCGCGAACACCGCGTGTTGCCACGCAACAAGGGGCATCTCAAACGGCAATCGCTGAACGATTAACAGGCCAATAAGCAGGACAATTAACAAGACAATTAGCCCTGTCACGAGCATTAGCCCAGTGATCGCGTACACACTCCGATACTGTCTCGCCCCTACCGCTATTCGCGGTGTGACTCTCTGGCCACTCACCTTATCGACGTTCATGATTAGCCTGCCCCGCGGTTAACGTGCCTGTTATTGACAAGTCTTTTATTGAAGTGCCTGGAATCAAGGTGCTTGTTATCAGCGTATCTACCATCTGCGTGGCCAAGCGCGCGGCGGAATGCAACCCGCCAAACGTCCAAATAGGGGGCAGTGAAAAAGCCCGCTGTTCACGATGAAACGCCATCGCTTGCCATAATGGTGTCGAGAAAAATGCCGCCTGTTGCGCCGCATCCATCGGCCCTAAATACACCATGTTGGCCTGCTGGTGGGTGGCGATCTTATCCAGCCCTACCGCAGAAAAGCCCCAACGGTTGGTCGACGCCTGCCAGCTATTGGTCAGCCCCATGTGTGCCAGCGTATCGCCCGTCAACGAGCCCGCACCCTGTACCCGCAAATGTTTGTTGCCAATAAAGCGCACCACCAACAACGGCCGATGAGCTAATCCTGCGTCTTGTAATCGGCGTCCCTGCTCCTGCAAACGCGTGCGGGTTGTGCTGATCACCTGCTTGGAAAGTGCCGTTTTTTGCACAATCTCACCCAGTAATTGGGTGATCCGTTCTGCCGTTTGATAGGGCTGTTTTGTCGGTCCATACAGGCTCAACACCATCGTGGGGGCAATGGCCTCAAAATGGGCAAAGGCGGGAGCCAATGACTGATTCATGATGATCAGATCCGGCTGTATGTGCGCCAACAATTCCAGATTCGGTTCACGGCGCGAACCCAGATCGATCACGCTCTGCGGTAAAGGCGGCGACCCAACCCAATGTTGATACCCATTGGCATCCGCAACGGCATAAGGGGTGATCCCGAGGGTCAATAAGGTTTCCGTTAACGCCCAATCTAACGCAACAATTTTTTCCGGCACCGCAGAAAGCGACACCGTCCCCATCTCGTGTGAATAGCTTTTAATTGCTTGGGATTGTTTAAGGCTTTGGCTTTGGCTCTGGCTCTGGCAAAAAACGGGGCTGGCACTGATCATCAGCAATAGCACCGTGCCCCACATACGCATCCTGTGCATGGGTGACTCCTTGTCTTTTCTCTCGTTCAATTAGCGCACATAGCTGATCGGCAAGCCGGTATCGGGATGCGCAAACAACCCCAGCGGCACACCGTATATTTGGGCTAACTGCGGCGCATTCATCAACTCGGCGGGACTCCCCTCTGCAAGCACACGGCCAGAATGCATCGCCACTAAGTGATCACTGAAACGGGCCGCCATGTTGATATCATGCAGCACCATGACCACCGTGAGCCCTAACTGCTGATTTAAGCGTCTGATCAACGACAACAATTCATATTGGTGCGCCACATCCAGCGCTGAGGTGGGTTCATCCAACAAAATACACTGGCTGCGCTGGGCCAATAGCATCGCGACCCAGGCACGTTGACGCTCACCGCCGGACAAGGTACTGACAAAGCGTGCCGACAACGCCGCCAGCCCCACCCGCTCAATGGCCTCATCAACATAGCGGGCATCGTCCGTGTTGTAGCGTCCCATCACCCCTTTCCACGGGTAGCGACCAAAGAACACCAACTCCCGTACGGTCACACCGTCCGTCACGGGGGGATGCTGTGGCAGGTAAGCCACCTGTAACGCGAAATCTCTCGCAGCATACGTGGCGATATCCCGCCCTTGGCAAGAAACACTGCCCGTAGTCGGCGCGTGTTGACGACTGAGCAATTTCATCACGGTCGATTTACCACTGCCGTTGTGACCCAGTAACGTCGTCACTTTGCCTTGTTCAATCTGTAAGGTGGTGGGCTGGAGAATACGGTGTTCGCCAATCTGAAACGTGGCGTGTTCGACTTTAAACATGGCTGGCTTTGCTGCTCCCTCATTGATGTCGCGAGGATTCCTTCCTCACGAGCGAATGCAAATGATAATAATTCGCGAACGAATTGTAATGGAAGGCGCCGCGGATGTCATGGGGTGGAGGGAGTGGGAATGACAATGATACTTTTCTCTTTTAGATCGATCGCGTTTTCGTGGGTGGGTGCTGGAATATAAGAATTGTACTTTTCCTTTATGCTTTGAATCCGAAGTCTCGGAATAAAAATCAAAATATTTACTACATTCAGTCAACAAAAACTTTCGTGGCTTGCATGTCGAAATTACATTTCTACCCGTTTATTGAGAGAAAATTGTTTGGGTTTCCCCCTGTGTCAGGATAGTTGTCACTGTTAAAAATTCATCAATTTAGAGGGGCGGAAACAGAGGAAACATGTCTCGTTATTCGCAAGAAAGAAAAGAAGCCATCTTGAAAAAGTTGTTACCACCGTTGTCTCGCTCTGTCGCGGAGATAGCAAAAGAAGAAGGCATCAGTGAAGCAACGCTGTATTATTGGCGAAAACAACTTCGACAATCAGGAGCCGTTGTGCCCGAG
>NZ_JAKJSN010000064.1:0-27907 GCF_050337005.1 Photobacterium japonica
CTTAGAAAATGCGTCGATGCTCATGGTTATACTCCTGAAAAAGGGAGTATAAGATCACAACTCGATCAGCGGGTCAAATCTGCTGTGATTGGTCGGAAAATGTTCGCGATCTCACCCTGATCACTGGGGTAGCCTTGATTGTGGCAATGACGCCGCAAAGAGTGCCTGCTAATCACCGGTGTGCTCAACTCAGGCAAAACTACTGGCTATAGCACCGAACAGACAACCGACGTGAAATCTGAGGGAGAAAAACCACACCTTGGCGAGAAACCGCAATCGTTGCTCTAGCCAGCCTTGAGGCTTACTGAAGCTGCTTTATGCCGGGATTTTAAAGGCTTCAGAAAAGTGGACACATCCGGTACAGAACTGGAACCTGACATTATCTCAGTTAAGTATCCACTTTCCTGGCAGGGTCGATGAGTATGTAGATCTGTGACTACGCTGACACAGAACTATGAACACCCTCCCTAACAAGCCCTCTTACCTTGAGATATAGCAACTTCCAACGGTATTCTTAGGTAATTTATTTTTCCATCCCGACTTGGCTGCTTCTTCAACTCATCAAATCCGTAGACCATTTGAACAACTACTCCAGGAATAAATTTCTTAATATTATCTTTATGATTTACATAAATACCTATTGTTTTCTCTGTACCGTCTTCCAATATTAAGTCTACCGTATTATTGACGCCCCCCCTGTCTTGACCAGTCACATAACATTTTTTAATAATACCAGATACATACTCCAACGGAATTTTTTTATTTTCTATACTTTTCCACCACTCATCGGAACCAAAAAGCCCATATTTACCTTTTAGACCCAACAATGGCTTTGATTCATCCAATGTTAACTTTTGTGCAAACTCCATATTCTTTTTGTCATGCTTTAACTCTTCTCTCAAAGAATATACAAGTTCCATTAAAAACGTTGATGAACTCAATTCTAATATCATCATTTCACCTCATTAATTAACTTCTTCAAAGTCAATTATATTGTCATTAAATATATCTAGTGCCATTCCCTTGCCTAGTTGTGTTGTTGTTTGACCTTTTTCAATTTTCAATCTCGAATTTGTCTCTGTCCATTTTCCATTTCGCATCACCAAATGTGGAAACTCTCTAACGGTAGCCATATTGGCCGCAATAGCAATATCCTGAAGTAGAGCAGATGTTCCTGGTTTTGTAGTAAATTTGACCGTTATACCATCATATTTATTTGAGTATTCTAGAAGCGGCGATATCGATGTTTCCCCTGTTGCTTGTATACGTCCTGTCTGTTGCAATCTGTAATAATCTGGTTCACTTAAAGTTCGGTACATGATTTCATTGTTATAAGAATCGTAATCCAACACTGGATTTAGATCATTTGAAGATCTGTATGCTGGCTTACCTATCTCCGCCGGATTAACCCCCTCATCCCTATGCCCCTGCAGATCATGATCTTGCTCGGCAATAGTTGGTGATTTGGGACAGCCCGTTTCCGCACTTAACCCCAACGGATCAACCCAGTTTATCGGGTTTGGTACGTATTGGTAGTTATTTATTCCACCGGATAGCTTAATTGGATCCGGCGTCAAAAAATGACCAGAGTTTGGATTATAGTATCGATGACGGTTGTAATGTAGGCCGGTTTCTTCATCAAAATACTGGCCTTGAAAACGCAGTGGTGTATCAACAGAATACGCTACTTTACGCTTCACGTTACCATAGGCACGATACATAACTTCCCAAGCAAGATTACCATTGGCATGGATCAGTTCTTGTGGGGTGCCAAGATGGTCAAGTTGATAATAGAAGCATTCCGCTTGCAGCCCTTCCCCTTCCAATTGCACCAATGGGCGGAAGGTACCCAGCTCATAAATGAAACTGCGGTAATCTTGCCCTGCCACTTCTTCAGCAATTAACCGTTCACCTTGCCAGAAAAACAGCGTTTCAATACCATTAACCTGCTTTTTATAGCGGCGGCCAAAAGGGTCATAGAAATACTGTGCCGTCGTACCATTAGGTAGATGCACTTTACTTAAGCGATGCTGGCAGTCGTATTCATAATGCGTGACGAGCTTGTGGCCTTTACCCCTGTATTCGGTGATTAAATTACCAAAAGCATCGTAAGCAAATTGGCGATCACCCTGAACGTATAAGCGGTTGCCTTTTGCCTCACTGGGGCGGTGTGCATGCGCCTCATCTGAAGTGAACATGCTACGTACGTTACCGCTGGCATCATGCTCAAAGCGTTCTTCGACTGTGCCTCGCACTGCTGTTAATCGATCAAGTGGGTCATAGTCGTACCACACTTTGCCTTTGCGACTATCGGTTATTTCTGCCAATAATCCAGTGGCGTTGTAATTGTAATCCSGCTGTTGCAGCACCTTTCGAGGATTATTACTGACGTGTATGCGGGTATTGGCGTGCTGGCTATGACCAAAGGTGAGCAGCTGCTGGGTGAGTCGACCTTGTTCATCATAGGCATAATGATTTTGTGTCTGTCCCTGTTGGCGTGAGGTTTCTCGCCCATGTTGGTAGCTATGACGAGTGAGCGGTTCACCGTTTAAGTCAATACCATTGAGCAAGCTGCCAACCTGATAGTGATAACTGAGTCGGTTGCCATCCGGAAGCTTCATTTTGCTCAAACGGCCTTGATTATCGTAACCGTAACGCAAGGTGGCAAAGTCTTGGTGTTCAGCAGTCAGTTGACCTAGTTTGTCATATTCAAAGAAGAGCGGGCGTTCACCATCATCCACTAACAGAAGTTTACCTTGATCGTTATATTGGTAATCAATCACCCTACCGTCATCTAAACGTTTCTGGGTAATGCGCCCCATGACGTCACGGTCAAATTCGGTGATTAATTCAGGGGAATCAAACGCGGTACTGCCGATTTCTTTTTTGGCTATTAGGTAGCCTTGCGCGTTGAGGGTGTATTGGGTATTGCGGCCAGCGAAGTCAATTTCTTGAATAACACGACCATTCACGTCGTATTTTAACTGGTAATGCTCACCAGATTCATTTTCGACATCGGTGATTAAACCGCGCTGCTCGTCATACTGATAACGTAGCGTCGTGCCATCCGGGTTGTGTTGTTCGCGCAATAAGCCTGTGTCACTATCGTAAACATATTGTGTGGTACGCCCTTGCTCATCCGTAAAATGCGACACTTTGCCGAGTGCGTTATAACGATAATGCTGTGTATGATCACCGGAATGGTGCAAACAGGTAACGCGATCTAATGCATCGTATTCATACTGGGTAATGGCACCGTTGTCAGCCCGTAACACGATCAGTCGGTGACGTTCATCGTAACGATAGGTGCGATAATCCCCTGTTGGTAGGCGCTCTCCTACCAATTCACCGTATTGGTTCCATTCCAGTTGGTGGATGCCACCATCAGGATAGTGAATTTCTTTGAGCTTGCCCTGCTCGGTATAGTGATACTGGGTAAGTGCACCACTGGGGTCGGTCTTGGCAATAATGTCGCCTTGGGCATTGCGCTTATATAGCCAGCGTTGGTCACCTCGTTCGACTTTTCGCAAATAGCCTTTGTGGTAGTCAAAATGAGTAACCGAGCCATCTTTATCAATGAACGCACTGACGTTGCCGTTATTGTCGTAGCGGTAAGACTTACCAATTCCATCTTGATCTTCTTCCCGTAACAACAAGCCATCATCATTGTATTCATACAATGTGGTCGTGCCATCAGCCGCGACTTGTTTGACTAAATTGGCATTCTCATCATGAAAATAGGTCACACCTGTCGCGTCATCAAAACGGGCGACGGACTCGCCTGATTCGGGTTTCCACTGGAATTTCACCCTAAAGGCAGGCGCTTTACTGCTACACGACAGTGCTTTGACGTGCTTACCTTTTCCCTGCCATTGCCATTGAATCTTCAGCCCTCCGCCGAATTGACGGGAAGTCAGCACGTAGTCAGCGTTGTAACCATAATATTCGCGCTCACCGGCAGCATTTTCAACAATAGTGAGCTGGCCGGCGCCATTGTAGTGATAATGCGCAAGACACGTTCTACTCGGTTCGGCTAAATAATTAATATGAGATTCAAACTCAACCGCCACTAAACGGTCGCGTGATACCGTTTTAAACCCAGCATCTACATCCATTTGCTGATAGGTGAAACGTAATGCCGTATTGTGTTGCGTCTCTAATTTACTGATACGCGAGTGCTTGTCGTAACGTACCGATAATCGGTTGTTATATTTATCACTCAGTGCAACGAGGTAGCCTGTGGCTCTGCTTGCATCATCAGCTGAACGTACTATGCGAAAATGATAGAAAGGCTGATCCGGTTGGCAAACGATATATTCAGCGATAACGCCTTGAGCTTGTTCACTCGGTGTTGGCGCTTCCCCTAGATAGATTGCCGTACCTGCATTGAAGTTGACAATCGCAGGTTTATAGCCTATTGGCACAGAAAACTGATTCGTGCGGCTTTCATGATCGCGCCAATAAACTTGGCCATCAACTACCCATAAACGGTGCTCTAAACTGTGCGCCCAACCATGACCCAATACCCCTTCTTGCTCAACGGCACTTGTACGATAATATCGCTGCCAATCAAACGGCATGACCCCTTGCAAAGTTGCATCGTGCAGAGTGAGTAATTCTTCCCCCGTAACCATTGAAACAGGGTCTCCTTCGCAAAAAGTCTCACCACTACACTTGGCTGTATCACCATTGTCGTTTTGGCTTGACGTATTTTCCTTACTGGCTAACTGGGAATCGACTAATTCTGTGCGCTGTTCTGCTTCGTGGGTTATCGAGGTCGACGAATCCTCACCAGATGGACCATCGACCTGCTCGCCCGTCAAAGCTTCTGGTTGCACTTCTTTGCTCTCTACACTCTGCGATTTATCCGTTGATGTGGTACCGCTAGGGGTTGCGTATTGCGTCTTTCCTTTATAATCCGAATCGAGATTACTCGCTGTTTGATGAAATATCTTATTGGATTGAGGGACATGAGCAGGAATGAGTGCACGGGCATTACCTAATAAATCAGCAAATGCATTTAAAATAGTCTCAGTGTCAGGGGCTTTTCTGGCACCACTGACATTCTCGACAACTTTGACACCTGTTGCGATCGCTTTACCCCCGTATTTGGCGGCCAGACCCACTCCACCCGTGAGCACGACGCCAATAACCACATCGAACACCAGCCCCATCAAGAGGTCGCCAGACAATGTCGCTAGCACCTGAGGCGGGATCATCTTTGTCCAAGAAATAAAAGCCGAGCCAAACAGAAAGAGAAACGCTTCATCTTGCAATATGGCCAAACCGTTACTGATCGCGGTATTGGCGCTTTCCAATAGTTCGGGGACTTTCTCCCAGTCAAAATCCATGACTGATTGTGCAAAATCAAGTGTATTTCCCACCGGATCAAGCAAAAAATTCAACAGCTGTTTAATGGCATCCCAGGCTTGCTTTAGCATATCCCACATGCCTTCAAAAATGGCTTTAAGACCATTAACGGCACCTTCCCCGGCTTTTTTTAGCAATAATAATTCTTGCTCTACCGCACTTAAACCCAGCCAGTGGTCCCATTCCGCTTTAAAAGTCCCCCACTGTGTATTCAGCCAACCAATATTGGTATTAATCACGCTATCGTAAGAGGAAAATAAACCGTTTAGATCTCCTTCATTCACTTCAGGATAAAAAACAATTTGATAACTCTTGCCGGGCTCCAAACCTTCAATGGTGGCTTTGCCATCTGGCCCCGTCATTCCTGTTTTGACGGTCTGTGTGGTATTAGTGGGTACATAACCCGTACCGGAGCCATATTGGACAGACCCAGTACGCACTTCAAAAGGCGTATTGGCAATCGGCAAGTAATAAACCGATTGAAAGGTGTGATAAATGGTTAACTTACCGTTTTTCGGACACGTCGCAGTAACAGAGACACGATCGTCTTGCATATCAATCACTGCATCATTTTCTTGATTCCCCTCCACAACCAACCTTTGGTCCATACGGAAGCCACCCAACAAACCGCTATAAAACACCTCTTCCGTCTGTTCACGGTACGTAGACAGGCAGTTGCGATAGCTTTCAATAATATCGGTTTTGATCTGATCAGCTGGCAATAAGGTCGCGTTGGTATCCATACTCAATAACGTTCCGTAAATCTGGGTAATAGTAAATGTGGGAGGAGTTACACCGTCATGTCGTCGCGTAGCGATTGACACAATGCTGACAGTAATGCCTTATGACGTTCAATTTTGTTAACGGCTGTTTTATTACTGTCGGTTTCATCGCGCTCTGCTTGCTGTCGCCAGCGATGATAAAAACGGGTCACTTTGGCTTTTACGACGGGAGCAGGAAAAGCAAAGTACAGGTACGCTTTCTCTTCTTTAAGAAATTGCAATACGTTTGCGATAACGGGTGCGGGGTCTGCTTGCGCAATGGCTTCCATCAAGCCCGGCGGCAACGTCCACCATGGCGACACTTGGGGAGGCGGCACAGATGAAAGCACTGGCGTGGTATAAGAGACGCCATTCACCCAGTAGTGATTCACGACAGGTAGCCAATGTGCCATTTCATCGCCGATCACATGACAAGTGATGTTAAAAAAGTGACCATCCCAATAACGAAAAAAAACACGCTTCCCTTGCTGAGTATTCACTTGCGTTAAGCCGGAGAAATAATCCACCAGCGTGTGTGCGGGTAACGGCGAACTCAACAACCATCCCCATTCACGAGAAGGTTGAGAGGCGCACCAATCCAAGAAGGGAGAGTCTTTTGCCACAGATACCAATCGTGGCATGGCATCAAACCACATACGGTATGGATCAGTGGTATAGAGCGGAGAAAAATGCGGTCGAGACTCTAACGCTTGATAACGTTCAAATGGCTTAGTCTGACAAACCCCACTCACGACCGCATACATATGGTGCGATGCTGGCACATTTTCTAACCATTGCACCAATGTCTGTTCCACTACCTGCATGCTCGACATCCTTTCTCACACTGTCTCTGATAAGCCTAATTTTGGTCACAATTAGATCGCACAACCATCATCCTGACACGCGATACACTCTTCGCAAAAGGGAGCTTTAGATGACAATGTTTTTGCTTGTGCGGAACTAGGCCCTGCACTATCTCCAATAAACACATTGCCGCTGCCTCCCATTACGACACCGCCGTGAGAAGTACTGTCCCCCATTCGTGCAGCGGGCTTCCCATTAATAGACACACTGCCTGAGCCTCCTTTTATAGAATCTGGCGGGCCGATACACACCATCATGTCGCCCTGACGAGCAGCAGGCATACCATTGATAAACACGTTAGGTGATCCAGCAACGGCAGGGCCGCCTACATGCGGTACTTTAGAGGTCACCTTGGGACATACATGATTATCCCCAAGACGTGCAGCGGGCTTTCCCATCGTTCCATTCCATTCGCTAACTACAAGCTACCGCTAACCGGTTAATGCATCGGCTCTGGGTGCACAAATATGCGCATAAACATACGACTACTGCGGGTAAAAACAAGCAGCAAAGTTGCAAGCGTGGAGGTTAATAGTAGAAATATGAAACTGATAAATTACGTTGTTTCGAGGGGGAATTTTAGATGATGGTTCGCGTAGAAATAGCAGCGGATAGACGCATTAAAAAGAGGAAATAGAGCGAGGAAGGGTAAAACCGACTATTCAAGAAAGGCTCTTGTTTTATGATACACCGAAACGAAAAAAGGAGAGCCGAGGCTCTCCTTTTCCGTAAAAACTAAACTGTAAAATTACAGAGCAGCTTTTGCCTTCTCAACAAGCACTGCGAAAGTTGCTTTGTCGAATACAGCGATATCTGCAAGGATCTTACGATCGATTTCGATAGACGCTTTCTTAAGACCGTTGATGAAACGGCTGTAAGACATACCATTCTGACGAGCAGCAGCGTTGATACGTGCAATCCATAGTTGACGGAAAGTACGTTTCTTGTTGCGACGGTCACGGTAAGCGTATTGACCAGCTTTAGTAACAGCCTGGAAAGCTACACGATAAACACGTGAACGTGCACCGTAGTAACCTTTAGCTTGTTTAAGAACTTTCTTGTGACGTGCACGCGCTTGTACACCACGTTTTACGCGAGGCATAGGAGACTCCTAACTAATAAATTAAAAAATAAAACTAAAAACGATTAAGCGAACGGAAGCATACGAGCAACTGCAGCCACTTCACACTTAGGAAGGATTGCATTTGGACGAAGCTGACGTTTGTTCTTAGTAGTACGTTTAGTCAGGATGTGACGCTTAGTTGCGTGCTTAAACTTGAAGCCACCAGCAGTTTTCTTGAAACGCTTAGCAGCACCTTTGTTGGATTTCATCTTAGGCATGATGAGACTCCGCATTGTTGATAGTTAATAAACATAGTAATTAGGCGAACAAAAAACGCTGCGTTAAGCAGCGCTTTATGCTACTTGAATGCCTGGATTACTTCTTCTTTGGAGCAAGCATCATCGTCATTTGACGACCTTCAACTCGGTTCGGGAAGCTTTCAACAACCGCTAGGTCGATGAGATCATCCTTAATGCGATTTAGAAGATCGATACCAAGACTCTGGTGGGCCATTTCACGACCGCGGAAACGCAGTGTGACTTTGCCCTTGTTGCCCTCTTCTAAAAAGCGACTCAGGTTGCGCAGTTTTACCTGATAATCGCCTTCGTCTGTACCAGGTCGGAATTTAACTTCCTTGATCTGGATTTGTTTTTGCTTTTTCTTTTGCTCTTTAGCAGCCTTGCTCTTTTCGAACAGGTACTTGCCATAGTCCATCACACGACAAACTGGTGGCTCGGCATTCGGGCTAATTTCAACTAGATCTACACCAGCTTCATTAGCAATAGCCACTGCTTCTTCGATAGAAACAACACCGATGGACTCGCCATCGATACCAGTAAGACGCACTTCACGTACACCGCGAATTTCGCCGTTCAAGCGATGTGCATTTTGCTTAACTGGAGCTTGAGTTCTTTTTCCGCCTTTAATACCTTATTCCTCCAAAACATTGAGCTTACGACTGCTAATATCTTGCTGCAAGAATGCAACAAGTTCATCAATCTTAAATTTACCCAAATCTTTACCCTTGCGAGTACGAACTGCTATTTCGCCTGCTTCGACTTCTTTGTCACCGCAAACCAGCATGTAAGGCACTCGCTTCAAAGTATGTTCGCGAATTTTAAAGCCAATCTTCTCATTTCTCAAGTCCGCATTGACTCGAATTCCACTTTTTTGTAATCGTTCGACTACTTGTTGAGCATATTCAGCCTGGCTGTCAGTAATATTCATGACAACTGCTTGCTGAGGCGCCAACCAAGTTGGGAAGAAGCCAGCATATTCTTCGATAAGGATACCGATAAAGCGCTCTAGTGAACCAAGAATAGCACGGTGAATCATAACTGGCGTGTGACGCTCGTTATCTTCACCGACATAGGTTGCACCTAAACGCTCAGGTAGTGCGAAGTCTAACTGAACTGTGCCGCACTGCCAAGCACGATCTAAACAATCATGCAAAGTAAATTCAATTTTCGGTCCGTAGAATGCACCTTCGCCTTCTTGAAGGTCGTAAGGGATCTCCATAGATTCTAGTGCAAGCTTAAGATCGGATTCCGCTTTATCCCACATTTCGTCTGAACCTACACGCTTTTCTGGGCGCGTAGACAGTTTAACAACGATGTTGTCAAAACCAAATGTCTGGTACGTATCATAAACCATCTTGATGCAAGATGTTACTTCTTGTTGTACTTGGCTTTCAGTACAGAAGATGTGTGCATCATCCTGTGTAAAGCCACGTACACGCATTAGGCCGTGTAGTGCGCCTGATGGTTCGTTACGGTGACAGCAGCCGAACTCAGCCATACGCAATGGCAAATCACGGTAAGATTTCAGACCTTGGTTGAAAATCTGTACGTGACCTGGGCAGTTCATTGGCTTGATAGCATATTCACGGTTCTCAGAAGAGGTAGTGAACATATTTTCAGCGTATTTGTCCCAGTGACCAGAACGCTCCCACAGCACACGGTCCATCATTAGAGGACCTTTTACTTCTTGGTAGCCGTATTCGTTCAGCTTGTCGCGAATGAAGACTTCTAGCTCACGGAAGACTGTCCAGCCATTGTGGTGCCAGAATACCATACCTGGTGCTTCTTGCTGCATGTGGTACAGATCAAGTTGCTTACCCAGTTTACGGTGGTCACGCTTCGCCGCTTCTTCAAGACGCGTTAGGTGCGCTTTCAGCAGTTTCTTGTCTTGGAATGCTGTGCCGTAGATACGCTGCAACATTTTGTTGTCGCTGTTACCACGCCAGTATGCACCCGCTACGTTAAGTAGTTTAAAGTGCTGACAGAAGCTCATGTTCGGCACGTGTGGGCCACGACACATGTCGATGTATTCTTCGTGATGGTATAGGCCAGGACGGTCATCGCGTGATACGTTCTCGTCTAGGATTTCCATCTTGTAGGTTTCACCACGTGATTCAAACGCATCACGTGCTTCCTGCCAGCTCACATTTTTCTTAACGACGTTATACTTGGTTTTCGCTAGTTCGATCATGCGTTTTTCAATGGCTTCAAGATCTTCTTGAGTCAGAGATTGTTCTAGATCGATATCGTAGTAGAAACCATTGTCAATCGTTGGACCGATTGCCATTTTCACATCTGGGTACAACTGCTTGATGGCGTGACCAAGTAGGTGAGCACATGAGTGACGGATAATTTCTAGGCCGTCTTCATCTTTTGCAGTGATAATTTCCAGACTTGCGTCATTTTCAATCAGATCACAAGCATCAACACGTACACCGTCAACGCGACCAGCGATACACGCTTTTGCAAGACCAGGGCCGATTGAAAGTGCGATGTCCATTGTTGATACAGCGTGGTCGAATTGACGCTGGCTGCCGTCAGGAAGAGTAATTACAGGCATTGAATATTCCTTACAGTGGTGCCACACACCAAGTAGCACATGTTGGTTGTAAAGCCTTTGAAAGCTTTTAGGATAATTAATAGCACTTGCGTTTCACCAACCCCGCAATACTGAGCGATATAGCGAAACGAAGTGGGAAGAATAATACAGAGGGCTATACCTAATTGCAAAGCCTCTCAGCGATAATCATTCTTCAACTACGTGATATGTCACTACATACAGGGCATCGACATTCGGATAAATCTCGTTAATTACCGATTTCAATTCTGGTAGCGTCATATTCTCTTGCTCAGCATGAAATTCCGTTAACGCTGAAAATTGCACGGGCGTCACCGCATCAATGTGCAATTTACAAAACCAACGCCCTTCTTCGAGGGTAGACACATCGACAATGGAGCCGACTTGGTAATCGCGCTCAGATTCATCTCGAATAGTGATGGTTTTCTTCTTCGCAAGGATATCGCTTTCAAAGCGAGCGAAGAATGTCATTGTGGTTGGAATTTGGCTCACAGTAATTTCACATTTCTCGTAGTAATAGGGACTATTGCTCATCGCAGCGCGCACCCGTGCAGCGATACGATGAAACAATCAGACAGTTTGCAATGCGTTTAATTAACGACGTCGTGGACGCGATGCACGCTCTTTATATGATGACGCGGCCTTCGCTTGTGACAACTCAATCGACTCAAGGGTCAACACCATTGGTGAGCGTGGTACAACGCCAGGGGCAAAAGTACGCTTACGTGGCGGCAGTACATATTCTTCATCGCTGGCACGTGGCATACGCTTAAAGCGCGATAGGTAGAAGCCTTCCAGCTTTTCACGCGCCCATTCCGTTTTGCGGAAATATTTCACACACGCAGGGACAGACGGGTTTTTCTGGAAGCAATGAAAACGCATTGAGGCCGCTAAAATCTCCCAGCCATAAAAATCAACCAACTCCGTCAACAGCTTGTCTAGGCTGAGGCCGTGAAGTGGGTTGTTTTGTTGCTCTGCGATTTTTTTCGCTTTATCTGCAGATACGTCTGCTTGCTGTTCTTGAAGTGGTTGTGTTTCTTTCATCATTCTTTCCTGAAACAAGCTCGCCATTGGCGTATGTAGGGCTGATTATACGTGTTAGTTTTTGCAAATGCTCCACAAAACCGCCTGAAGACGCTTATCCCCCCTTTCTCTCTGTCCCCTGAAAGATTTGCAATCCCGCTATCTAGAACGCCGTCATACACACACGTCAACGATTACTGACAAAAATGGTCACACTTCATTCACAACGAGGCTTGAGTTTCTCTTCCAGATTGCTTATGTATTGATATAGACATATTCAATGGTAGATCACGCGAATGGATACAGTGTTGACGAACCTGAACATGGTTACCCTGACACCGGAAGACGGGTATCGGATCATCGAAAATGCCCACATTGGGATTACCGATGGCAACATCGTCTTTGCCAACAACACACCGCTGCCTGCTTGTCATGGTCATCCAGAGATTATTGACTGTCAGGGTGCACTGGTGACACCGGGCCTCATTGATTGCCATACCCACTTAATCCACGCTGGTAATCGCGCCGAAGAATTTGAGATGCGTTTAAACGGGGTGAGTTATGAAGACATCGCCCGACAAGGCGGTGGGATCCTTTCGACTGTTTACGCCACCCGTGCCGCCTCTGAGGAATATCTGTATCAACTTGCCCAGCAACGGCTGAACGGACTCAAGCAAGACGGCGTTACTACCGTTGAAATCAAATCCGGTTACGGACTCACACTGGACGACGAAATCAAAATGCTCAGGGTGGCACGTCGCCTTGGCGAACAAGCCGATATTAACGTAGTGACCACCTTACTGGCCGCCCATGCCCTGCCGCCTGAATTTAAAGACAATGCCGATGGTTACATTCAGCACATTTGTGACGATATGATCCCGCGGGTCGCGCAAGAAAAACTGGCAGATGCCGTGGATGTGTTCTGTGAAGGGATCGGGTTCTCTCTCTCGCAATGCCAACGTATTTTTGCCGCCGCCCACCAGCATGGACTGGCAATAAAAGGCCACACCGAACAACTCTCTCACCTTGGCGGCAGTGCTATGGCGGCGAGCATGGGGGCGCTCTCGGTTGATCACATTGAATATTTGGATGAAGTAGGCATCGCGACATTAGCCGCAAACAATACCGTCGCAACGCTTCTGCCGGGGGCATTCTATTTTCTTCGAGAAACGCAGCGCCCTCCCATCGCACTGCTGCGTCAATATTACGTACCAATGGCACTGGCCAGCGATTATAACCCCGGTACGTCCCCTATCGCCTCACTGCGCACAATGATGAACATGGGCTGCACCTTATTTGGCCTGACACCAGAAGAGAGCTTACGCGGCGTGACTCAACACGCCGCACAAGCACTGGGCATGGGACACCTTAGGGGGCAAATACAAGTCGGCATGTCGGCAGATTTAGCGGTATGGGATCTCACTCATCCTGCTGAGTTAAGTTACTGTCTTGGTGTCCCTGACCTCAGGTTCCGTATGGTAAAGGGGCAACGCTTTCCTCATGACCGCCCCCAATATGGCGCTCACGCAGCCCAAGGAGATGCCCATGACCAATGATATGAGAGTCCCTAACATGCAGGTCTGGCAAGGTCGTACCGATCCAGAGGATGGTCCGCTAGGTCGCCGTTGGCACCAACAAATCCAACCGGCCGATCACGCCAATGACGAAGGTATCATGCTGCTCGGGTTTGCCTGCGATGAAGGGGTGGCGCGTAATAAAGGCCGCACTGGTGCGTATGATGCCCCGCCCGCGATCCGCAAAGCGTTGGCAAATCTGAGCTGGCACCATACCGATCCCATCTATGATGGGGGCGATATTATTTGTAATGATGGCAATCTGGAACTGGCGCAATACCGGTTAGGGGAAGATGTCTGCCATGCCCTACGACAAAAACACAAAGTCATCGTCTTAGGCGGCGGCCATGAGGTCGCTTGGGGAAGCTTCCAAGGGATTGGCCAGTACTTGCAGCAAAAACAGCAGGCGACGGATCTCACAGACAAGGGAGAAAAAATACCCACTCTGGCATCTCCTCCGCGTGTGGGGATCATTAATTTTGATGCACATTTTGACCTACGTAATCCCCCAGCAGGTCAACAATCGGAACGAGGTAGCTCCGGGACGCCTTTTCATCAAATTCACCAATTTTGTGAACGACAACATTGGCCCTTTCATTACGCCTGTTTAGGCCTGAACCGTGCCGCCAATACACAGGCCTTATACCAGAAAGCTGATGCGTTGGGCGTGTTTTACCGTGATGATGACCAACTCACTTACGCGCAACTGGCGACGGTCACGGAATCCCTGCATGCCTTTATTGCTCAGTGTGACTACCTGTACCTGACCATTGATCTCGATGTGTTTCCCGCTGCTGTTGCCCCCGGCGTGAGCGCCCCTGCCGTCCGCGGTGTCGCGCTGGACATTGTAGAAGCATTACTCGTACCGATTCTGTCTGCCCAAACACCTTCCGGTGAGCGCAAGTTACTGGTGTTTGACATGGCTGAGTACAACCCGCGGTTTGATACCGATAACCAAACCGCACGGTTGGCTGCACGGTTAGCGTGGCTAGTCTCACGAGAAATCAGATAAGAAAATAGAGAATCCCGATCACAAGGAGTTCGTCATGACACAGTCTGCTTCCCCCGATCCCCGTTTAGATGAGACCCGTACGATCATTGCACCGACAGGCACCACCCTCAACGCCAAATCATGGCTCACTGAAGCGCCGCTGAGAATGCTGATGAATAATCTTCACCCTGACGTCGCTGAGCACCCGCATGCGCTCGTGGTGTACGGCGGGATCGGGCGGGCAGCACGAGACTGGGCCTGTTACGACAAAATAGTTGAGGTGCTGAAGCGACTGGAAGACGATGAGACCCTGCTGGTGCAATCGGGTAAACCCGTGGGGGTCTTCAAAACCCACAACAATGCCCCTCGGGTACTCATTGCCAATTCCAACCTTGTGCCCCATTGGGCAAATTGGGAACACTTTAACGCCCTCGATAAACAAGGCCTGATGATGTATGGGCAAATGACCGCAGGCAGTTGGATCTACATCGGCTCTCAAGGCATTGTGCAAGGCACCTATGAAACCTTTGTTGCGATGGCCAAGCAGCATTTCAACGGTGACAGCCGTGGCCGCTGGATCCTCACTGGCGGGCTCGGTGGCATGGGGGGCGCGCAACCCTTAGCCGCCACCATGGCGGGGTTCTCCATGATTGCTGTTGAATGCGATGAAAGCCGAATCGACTACCGCTTGCGTACCGGCTACCTCGACCGCAAAGCCACACACCTCGACGAAGCACTGGCATTGATCGAACACGCCAAGCAAACCGGACAGCCCATCTCCGTCGGTCTAGTCGGCAATACCGCTGACATTTTTCCGGACATCGTCAAGCGTGGTGTTATTCCGGATTGCACCACAGACCAAACCTCCGCCCATGACCCGCTCAACGGCTACTTACCACAAGGCTGGACCATGGACTATGCCGCTAACATGCGCCAACAAGATGAAGCCACCGTGGTAGAAGCAGCCAAGGCTTCTATGGCTGTTCAGGTACAAGCCATGTTAGCCCTCCAACAAGCGGGATCCGCCACCGTGGATTACGGCAACAATATTCGCCAAATGGCGATGGAAGCTGGCGTGATCAACGCGTTCGATTTCCCAGGGTTTGTGCCTGCTTACATTCGACCGTTATTTTGCGAAGGGATCGGCCCCTTCCGCTGGGCGGCACTGTCGGGGGATCCCGACGACATTTACAAAACCGATCAAAAAGTCAAAGCCTTGATCCCTGACGATCCTCACTTGCACCGCTGGCTCGACATGGCACAAGAGCGTATTCAATTTCAGGGACTCCCTGCCCGAATTTGCTGGGTCGGATTAAAAGATCGTGCGAGATTAGGCTTGGCATTCAATGAGATGGTCAAAACAGGCGAACTCATCGCTCCGATAGTGATCGGGCGGGATCATCTCGATTCCGGCTCTGTCGCCAGCCCAAACCGGGAGACAGAAGGCATGTTGGATGGGTCTGATGCCGTATCAGATTGGCCTTTGCTCAATGCCCTGCTCAACACCGCTTCCGGTGCGACGTGGGTGTCATTGCATCATGGCGGTGGCGTGGGCATGGGTTTTTCTCAACACTCAGGCATGGTGATTGTTTGCGACGGCACCGATGAGGCCGCCGAACGCATTGCCCGCGTGCTGCACAATGATCCCGCAACAGGCGTAATGCGCCATGCCGATGCAGGCTATGACATTGCCGTGCAGTGTGCCGAAGCACACGCCTTGGATCTGCCCATGTTGCATCCGTCTTCACGCACCTCTCCGCCTTCAACCGCCAATACCAACACAAACACCAAGGCGTCTCACCGCAGTGCTTGTCAGCAAAAGGAACAGCGATGAACAACATAACGATACTGCCCGGTAAACTGACTTTACAGCAGCTTCGAGACATCGCCCACCAAGGCGTGACACTGTCACTTAATGAGAGCGCCTACCCTGCCATGCAAGCCAGTACGGCAGTCGTCGCTAAGATCATTGCCGATGACAAGATTGTCTATGGCATTAATACCGGCTTCGGCTTACTGGCTAACACCCGTATTGCCGTGGACGATTTGGAGACCTTACAGCGCAGCATTGTGCTGTCACACGCGGCCGGAATTGGCGCTTACATGGCCGATCACACCGTGCGTTTAATGATGGCGTTAAAGATTAACAGCTTAGCACGGGGCTATTCCGGTATTCGTCCCGTGGTTGTTGATGCGCTGATCACCTTGATCAACGCGAAAGTCTATCCTTGTATTCCTCAAAAAGGCTCTGTGGGTGCATCTGGCGACCTCGCCCCGCTCGCCCACATGAGCACCGTCTTGCTGGGGGAAGGTGTGGCACGCCATCAAGGCGAAATCATCAGCGGTGCTGCTGCATTAAAAATTGCTGGCCTTGACCCTATTACGCTCGCCCCCAAAGAAGGGCTGGCCCTGCTTAACGGCACGCAAGCCTCAACGGCATTTGCACTGGAGGGCTTATTTGCCGCCGAAGATCTCTATGCTGCAGGCACCGTGTGTGGCGCGATGTCGGTTGAAGCTGCATTAGGTAGCCGTAAACCGTTTGATCACCGCATTCACCATGCACGAGGCCACCGCAGTCAGATAGATGCCGCCATGGCGTATCGCCATGTACTCGAGACAGATAGCGCCATAGGCCAATCCCACCAACAATGTGACAAAGTACAAGACCCCTACTCGCTGCGCTGTCAGCCGCAAGTGATGGGCGCATGCCTGCAACAGATCCGTCATGCCGCGGATGTGTTAGCCGTCGAAGCGAATGCGGTTTCCGATAACCCGCTCGTATTTGCCGATGATGGCGACATCCTTTCTGGCGGGAACTTCCATGCAGAACCCGTCGCCATGGCGGCCGATAACCTTGCGTTGGCCATTGCTGAAATCGGCAGTTTGGCAGAACGCCGCATAGCATTATTGATCGACAGCGGACTGAGTAAACTCCCGCCGTTTTTAGTGGAGAATGGCGGTGTGAATTCCGGCTTTATGATCGCGCAAGTCACTGCCGCCGCACTGGCCAGCGAGAACAAAACGCTCGCCCACCCCGCGTCCGTCGACAGCCTGCCAACGTCGGCCAATCAGGAAGATCACGTCTCAATGGCGACCTTTGCCGGTCGTCGTTTGAGAGACATGAGTGAAAATACCCGTGGGATTTTAGCGGTGGAATTATTAGCCGCCGCACAAGGGATCGATTTTCGCCATCCGCACCGCAGTTCAGCACGTATAGAACAGGCCAAAGCCATGTTGCGGGCACGTGTCAGCTTTTACGATAAAGATCGGTATTTTGCGCCTGATATCGAAAAAGCCAATCAATTGCTGAAAGAAGCCCACTTTAATACCCTTATGCCAGCTTCGTTATTACCGAGTTTAGGCTAACACCTTCACTGACTTTTGAAGAAAAACCTAGGCAGGAAACAGACACACGCTGCCATCTCTTTCCTGCCAGTGTGTAAAACCTTGATAGGCGCACAATTATTTATGCAGTAAATAGACTACTATGTTCAAGAGTCATCTACTTATTGTGGTTTCGTGGAGGATATATGTGGCAAGCGATTTCTCACCAACTCTCCAACGTGTTGAATAAACCCTTCAAAATTAACGAGAAGGACGTCATTGAGGGCGGTGACATTAATGAATGCTATTGCATCAGTGATGGTCACGAGCGTTTTTTCGTTAAACTCAATGACCGAGAGCTATTAACAGTTTTTGAAACAGAAGCTGAAAGTTTACGTATCCTTAGTGAAACCGACTGTATCCAAGTCCCCTACCATATCCACGTCGGAACCAGTAAAGACAAATCTTTTCTGGTTTTAAATTACCTGCCCACAAAAGTATTAACAGATGACTCCGCCTACCAGTTAGGTGCACAACTTGCCCATTTACATGCATGGGGGGAACAAGCGGAATACGGCTTTGATTTTGATAATTACATCGGCCTGACTCCTCAACCCAATCGCTGGCGTCGCCGTTGGTGCCGCTTTTTTGCTGAACAACGTATTGCATGGCAATTACAACTTTGCCAAGAGAAAGGCATGGTGTTTGGCAATATCGATGAGATTACCAGTAGCGTGATTAAGCTGCTCATGAATCATCAACCCAAACCGTCATTACTGCATGGTGATCTTTGGCATGGCAATACCGCCGTCACAGTCACGGGGCCAATTATTTTTGATCCCGCCAGCTATTGGGGGGATCGTGAATGTGATATTGCTCTGACCGAACTGTTTGGTGGTTTCCCTGCCAGCTTTTATGAAGGCTACCATTCCGTTTGGCCGCTGGATGAAGACTATGAAACACGCAAAGATCTCTACAACCTTTATCATGTGCTCAACCACTGCAACCTGTTTGGTGGCAGCTATATCGCTCAAGCCGAGCAGATTATAGAAAAATTGGGGTTAAATCCGTCGCCATCCTAACGAAATACGGACAGTTGTGGTATTTTTCGCTATCAAGGACAACGAGCACGCATGCCATACACGGCATGCGTGACGTTTATTAATGATAGCTACGACAACAAGGTGATCCTCATGCCGGTGTTGTCGCGACTCACGAGTACCTCATCATGCTACAAGCTGCTATTTTTGATATGGATGGCCTGTTGGTCGATTCTGAACCCTTCTGGCAACGTGCACAGGTTGATATTTTCTCTTCGCTCGGCGTTAACATCACACAACAAGATACCCACCAAACCATCGGTTTGCGCATCGACCATGTTGTGGCATTTTGGTACAGCAAGCAACCTTGGGAAACCCACGATATTGCCACGGTAACAGAGATGATTGTCAGCCGAGTAGAATCCCTCATCCGCGAGCATAAGCCAATGCTACCTGGCGTGATTGAAGCGATTGACCGGTGTGAAGCCCATGGCCTCAAGATTGCGTTGGCTTCCTCGTCCCCCATGCGCCTGATCGAATCTACCCTCGATGCCCTCAACTTAACGGGCCGATTCGCCGCCGTGCTTTCTGCTGAGCCATTACGCTTTGGCAAACCGCACCCAGAAGTGTACATCAATGCTGCTGATGCCTTAGGCGTTCCTCCCCACGCATGTGTGGCGTTTGAGGATTCTGTCAATGGTCTGCTTGCAGCCAAAGCGGCACAAATGAAAGGCATTGCGATCCCAGAACTGGCCTATGCCAATGATCCTCGCTGGGCCATTGCCGATCGTAAACTTAGCTCGCTACTCGAAGTAAATAGCGACGTCCTTAATAGCCTTTGTTAATTCGCCGCTAAGAATATGATGCAAAAAGAGGAATACTTTTTTTGCATCTTTTATTTATATCCCTACGCTCGTGCGTGTCATGCTGAAATAAGTAAAAATGTCCCCATCTTGACCGCTAAATTTTCATTATCATCCACATAAAAATAAAAATAGCCAGACGCGTCATCGCATTCTATTTTTTTACATCACGCATTATTTAAAAACTCGCCACTGACTCAAAGTTTATAGTTAATTTTAAGCGGAAACGAACGGCGGACGCTAAAATTACCGCTATGAGTTAAGTCGATGGTTACGGCTTTATCTTCTCTTCTCATTCGTACCTAAGGAGCTGATGATGACCCATTACACTGAGCAAGCCGTGGTATGCCCGCACTGTGGACACAACATCCGCATTACGTTAGATGCCAGCCAAGGCAGTCAGGAGTTTTATGATGATTGCCCTGCGTGTTGTCATGCTATTCACCTTAATATGCAGGTAGATGAACTCCACAAAACCATCAATTTATTTATTGATGCCGATGATGAACAGATTTTCTAATGTTAACACCGCTCACATAACAAAAAGGATTGCGTGATTCATTCACACAATCCTTTTTCTGTTTTTATTTCAATGTATTCTCTGCATTTCTGCAGATATTTCTAACGATGTCGCTTCTGTATTATTTATTCGTCGCGCGCCGCTAATACACGTTCAACCGTATCAACAATCGCTTGTGTTTGCGGATCAATTTCAATATTGACCACATCCCCTTCGCAACGCTCACCCAACAAGGTGCGCTGCAATGTTTCTGGGATCAAATGCACGCAAAAGCGTTGTGCTTCAACCTGACCAATCGTTAAAGAACAGCCATCGATACCGATGTAACCTTTACGTAAAATGTACTTTGAATAGTCCTTCGGTAGCGTAAACCACACCGTGCAATTGTTTTCTGTCTTTTCAATCGCACAAATCTCCGTGGTCGCATTGATATGACCAGACATCGCATGACCGCCAATCTCATCACCAAACTTGGCCGCACGCTCAATGTTCACCTTACTGCCCACTTCCACCATACCAAGGTTCGTCACGGCCAACGTTTCTTGCATAAGATCGAACGATACCCGATTGCCGTCGATACGAGTGACGGTTAAACAACAACCGTTATGCGCCACAGATGCACCGATTTGCAGCCCTTCACACATCACGCCTTCAAGCACAACGACGTGGGTTTGGAAGGCGGCTTTTTTTTCAATCGCGACAACCTGTGCCATCCCCTGAACGATGCCCGTAAACATATTTCTCCCCTTCTCTTTATCGGCTAATACTGTCGCCAAATAGTACCATAACCACGATTATCCTGAGCATACCGTGTTTTCAACCGGTCAAAATGCATAATTTTGCGCACACAGCAGTGACATTCCACGGTATCTTCCGTCTTATTCATCGTTAAAAAGCATTGTTTAACAGCGCGTTAAGTCGGCCACTAAAAAAACGTTACAATCTTTACGGGTTTTCGTTATTCAACAATTGTATCAATGCAAACTGTCGTTATAATTCACGCGTTTATTATCCTCTATTCGGGAGCCATCCGTGCACAATTACAGGCGTGAAACACGTCATCTTCTTAAGCTCGCCATTCCGGTGCTTATTGCTTCTGTTGCTCAAACCTCTATGGGGTTTGTTGATACCGTTATGGCCGGTGGCGTCAGTGCTACTGACATGGCTGCGGTATCTGTGGCGGCGAGTATTTGGCTTCCTTCAATCCTCTTTGGTGTTGGCCTGCTAATTGCCATCGTGCCGATTGTGGCCACGTTAAATGGTTCCGGTAAAAAAGACCGTATCCCTTTTGAGGTGCAGCACGGCTTTTTGCTCGCAGCGTGTATCTCCTTGCCAATCATGTTCGTGCTCTACAATGCCGGCGTGTTGATTGACATGATGGATGTAGAAAAAGCCTTGGCGGAAAAAACCATCGGCTATCTGCACGCGGTTGTGTTTGCGGTGCCTGCGTTTTTGTTCTTCCAAACCTTAAAGAGTTTCTCTGAAGGCCTGTCCATGACCATTCCGGCCATGGTGATCGGCTTCATTGGCTTGGGAGCAAACATTCCGCTGAACTGGATTTTCGTTTACGGTAAATTCGGCGCGCCAGAAATGGGCGGTGTCGGTTGTGGTGTTGCAACCGCCATTGTGTATTGGCTGATGTTCTTCTCCATGCTGATCTACATCAAGCTGAATAAGCGTTTGAACCGCGTAGGCCTGTTTGCGCAGTGGCATAAGCCGCAGCTCAGTGCCCTTACACGTCTGTTCAAAATGGGTTTACCGGTTGCTGCGTCCATTTTCTTTGAAGTCTCACTGTTTGCAGCGATTGCCTTACTGATTTCACCACTGGGTTCTATCACTGTCGCGGCGCATCAAATCGCCAGTAACTTCTCTTCGTTAATCTTTATGATCCCGATGAGTCTTGGAGCGGCATTGAGTATTCGTGTGGGTCACCTTATGGGACGACAGGAGTTATTTGAAGCGAAGATTGCCAGCCGATCCGGTCTATTAGTGGCCTTGTGTGTCGCGATGATGACCGCAACAGCCACTGTGATTTTCCGCGAAGCCATTGCTTTGATGTACACCGATAACCCAGAAGTGATCATGATTGCTGGCCAGCTGCTGTTCCTTGCGGCCATCTACCAATGTACCGATGCGATTCAAGTGGTCGCTGCTGGCGCTCTGCGTGGCTACAAAGACATGCGCGCGATCTTCATCCGTACCTTTATCGCGTACTGGATTTTGGGCTTGCCGATCGGTTACATCTTGGGGATTACCGGGTGGTTCTTGCCTCCTATGGGGCCACACGGTTTCTGGATCGGCAATATCATTGGTCTGACAGCGGCGGCTATCATGCTGGCGACTCGTCTGTATTGGGTACAGCGTCAGGACAACGATACACAGATTGCGATGTCACTACGCTAAAACAATCGCGTACGGTGTAACAGTGCACACTCACAAGGCGGCCTATTGGTCGCCTTGTTCATTTCCTGCGTATAATTTTGTTGTTCCTATTATTGCTGTGCCAGCACAACATGAGAGCCTCCTTTACGCATGCGATTACCTTATTTTCAACGCCTCAACCTCCAGCCTTTCACCCTGCGCATTATCGATAATGGGCGACTGATGCTGTGCGGGCTAGCTATCACATTGCTGGCGGGGTGTGACCGTCACTCTGCTGACGCACAATTTGATACCTACCAAGCTCGCTTAGCTAATGTGCTGGATGTATCTGCCCAGTCACCTGATAACATTGAGACCGTTCCGTTTCCGGATACACGAGACCTCATGCTGCCAGTAGAAGACATACGGATAAATTTACTCGATGCGTATGAATTACGGCAATGTGGGCTCTTTAACCTGATTGCCGAACGCAATTCTATTCTCGGGAAAGTGCAGGATAAAACACGCCAACTGCGTTATGAGTTATTGTTCCTCCATGGATTGCAGCACTGCTTAACCGTGTTGCCGGACGACACGGATCTCTATGCCACGCTATTAGATTACCAAACGAAGAAACAACAACAGTTCCCTATATCACTGTGGAATATGCTCACAACCGGCAAGGAATGGCGTCAGCAGTTCACCTTGCACTACCAGGCATTTACCCCGCAACAACTGTACGGTTTCAATGCATCGCTTGCCGCTTTTTCCTACGCACAACACCTCGCCACTCACATTGCCGCGCACAACAGCATCAGCGAAAAACAAGCGAACCGCGTTCTGTTTCATCAAGAACAGCTCCACCCTTACCACTACTTTGGCCAGTTGGCCTATTCCATTGAACATGCCACACTATGGCTCAACACCATCACAACCCTGTTGACCAACCACGAGGCGGCGATTCTGTGCGGTGAAAATCGTAACCAACAGAAGGCGACCTATCTCTCTAACGTGTTCTATAAACACTTTGTCAGCACCTTGCAGCCTTATCTCGCCGAACTCGACTCACAATATCAGCAAATCCAACCGTTTTTACTGATACTCTTGCGCCCACCTCGCACCATTGATGCCCCATCATTATCGCGCTATTACCAATATTATATTGCTGGTGAACAACATCAGGCATTTCGTGACGCAACACTGGCGCATGTCGACTTTTGGAAACGCACGTTCAAACGCTGCAATATCCGCGTTGGCATCCGCTGATCACACTTCATCGACAGACCACAAAGAATTCACACCTTGAGCTATATTCAAACGCCATATCACTTTATGATGGAAGAATATACGTTAAGGATGGCAGGAAGCGATGATGAAAAAGCACAAAAATGAAGCCAAGTTGCTAAAGAAAGCAATGGAATTAGGCATGGCTTTTGCCAAGAAACAAGGATATGGCGACCTCGATAAGTCCGTCTCACCCAAAGATAAAGTCGAGTGCATTTACCGCCTGCTGGTGGAGGCCAAACAAATTACCCCGCTCGCAATTGACCAAGAAGAGGGGCCGAACATGAAGCATAAATTGGTACTCTGGATTTCACGCCTGCTACCGCCTGATCACGAACTGCTGCAATAATTCTCTGGTTTTTCTCGTATCACTTTTTTTCTTATCAAAAAACTGGCGCGTTAGCCTCACGGTTAACCGCCATGCCTGTCTTCTCCTTTTTACCCCCTATTTCCCTCCCTCTCTCCCCTTTTTCTGCATTAAATATACCCATAAACAATCCTCAATTAACAATTAAGACACTGCTATGTTGATGACGCATAATGCGTGCGCTACCGTATTGTGATGGAATCAATACAAGAGGGAACAATATGCGCCGTGTTGTGTTTAATCAAAAGGGCGGAGTGGGCAAGTCCAGTATCACCGTCAATCTAGCAGCAATGAGTGCTGCACAGGGGTACAAAACATTACTGATCGATTTAGATGTACAAGGCAACAGCAGCCACTATTTAGGGTTTGATGTTAACGTCGACAATAAAAAATCCATTGCCGATTTACTCAACCAGACCGTTGGTTGGTTCTCCATGTCGACGCCCATCAAAGCGTTCCCACAACCCACACGCTACGAACATCTCGATATCATTCCATCCAGCCCCAAACTGGAAAAAATCGAGTCTGAATTAGAGCGCCGATACAAAATCTACAAACTCCGGGATGCGCTCGATGAACTCGCGAACAGCTACGACAGAATTTATATTGATACCCCACCCAATTTGAATTTTTTCAGTAAAGCAGCACTTATTGCGGCCAATAAATTGCTGATTCCTTTTGATTGCGACAGCTTTTCACAACAAGCTTTACTCACTCTGTTAAACAACGTTGCTGAACTGAAAGAAGACCATAACCCCAAGCTGGACGTTGAAGGCGTGATTGTGAATATGTTCAATGCACACGCTAAATTCCCGAACATGATCATTGAAGATCTGAACGATCTTGGCTTGCCGGTGCTTAAACCCTACCTTCCTTTGTCCATTAAAATGAAAGAATCACACTATCACCAAACGCCTTTGATTCATTTTCTGCCTAAACACAAGCTCAGCCTGCAATTTCAGGCGCTCTTCCACACACTCGAAGCCATTAAAGCGCCAAGCAAAACCGACGCATAATAAAAAAGCCCACTGCAATGACAGTGGGCTTCATAACATCAATCACTCATTAGTCAGTGACTCTTTAACCATTAGTCGATCGTGAGCTGGCCATTATTCAGCAAGTCATCAATGAAGGTGTTGGCATTCACGCTACCCATGTTCTCCATGACAATCTGTTGCGTCACATCTTTGCCGCCAGCGCCATCGGTATCAACGTGAATAATGATATTGTTACCTTCTTGCGTCACTGACAGGTACTGATCCAATGTACCGGCCGTTTCACCTTGCAGTAAATCAGACAAGTCAAGAATATCCGCCTGATCATTCGTGCTGGCATTACCCATGGTAAAGTCTGTGATGATATCCACTGCGACACCATCATTTTCACTCGCATCAATGTGGTTCAATTCAACATCATCACCTGACAACCAGCGGAAAATGTCTTGGCCTTCACGACCTTCTAGTACATCACCAAAATGTCGTCCGTCAGCTTGACCTGCACCGCCTCCATATTGCTGACCATTAACGCCACCAATGATGACATCATCCCCCGAACCACCAATAATATGGTCATTACCGGCCGCACCATCAATCACTGCACCCATTGTAGGGTCATAACTATCAGGAGCTTTAACCGATCCCGCAATTGGGTGACCGTTTTCATCGAACGTTGAACCATAGGCATACGTCATTTGGTTATTCACAACATACAGGTTGTCATCACCGCCTTCACCTTGCGCATCTACCGGCTCTGGTACGTCATTGACCGCATATTCAAACTCTGTGATGCCAACATTACCCGCTTCATCTTGTGACTTTATAACATACCCATCAGTAAGTGATGCCCCGTTGCCTGACACCATTGTGACCCAAGTTTCATAGTCATTCAGACCCGCATCAATACCCGCCTGAGTCATACTGATTACCCCGTCTGCATTAATGGCAAAGTACCCATCATGACTGACAGAATTAAATGTATTGTTATAGAAGAAGCCGACATCAACGATATCTGTTTCAGTACCAGACAACACATTTCCGAGTTCCTGACCCGCCACCAACGTATTTTCATCAAATCTGGCTGTCACATCCTTGGCCGATAAATCTGTATCAATGGTCACGACCAATGGGTTGTTTTTATCAGAGGTCGATGTATTTCCGGCTTTATCCACCACATCAATCGTAATTTCGTAACTACCATCGGGTAACTGTGTATCGGGCTGGTAACGCCATTCACCATTAACGAGTTGAATCCCCCCCGTCAGTTCCCACTGACCATTCACCCAATTCGCTTCAGCGGTAATAGCCTCGCCACCGCCAACGGGGGTTAAGGTCACCGTAATGGAATGAATATCGTCATCAATGCCATCCAAATTGATCTGTGGCTGATCGTTACTGGTCAAGTTATCTGTATTGCTGAAACCCTTATCACTTGTTGAATCCAAATCTGCCACTGGCGTGGAAATGATCAAGTCAACTTCCGCATTTTCCGTCACAGTCTGTGAGGCATTACCTGCTTGGTCCGTCACTTGCGCACTGATCTGTACACCGGTAGTCACACCTGAGCTTGGGTCGATATCACCAATACTGGCTTCCACCTCAATTCCATTGAGTAAGTCCTCCGCCGTCACCGTGCGATCGACCAATACAGTGCCATCAATATCCGTGATTACAATACGATCACCCACTTCGGTACCCGACTGTAAGCTCACAATCGCCGTTACCGTATCAGGTTGACCAGCGCCGACTTCGTCAATATTGAAGATACCGTCTTCGTTCCCGTCATCTTGGAATTCAATCGTGGGTGCGGGTGGTGGCGTCTTATCAACTTCCGCCGAATCCGTTACCACAGACGATGGGTTACCCGCAGCATCCACGACTTGTGCACTCACTGAAACGCCGTCTTTACCCGCGACCGTGCCTACTGACACTTCAACTTGAATGCCATTGTTCAGGTCGTTTTGTGTGACCTCTCGATCAACAAGGATTGTGCCATTAGTATCTTTAATGATAATACGATCACCCACTTCAGTACCCGGCTGCAACTGAATGTCTGCCGTCACCGTCGCTTCATTCCCCGCCGACAACTCATTAATGTTGTACACGCCGTCGCCATTGGTATCGCCCAAGAGATCTACCGTTGGAGCAGGTGCTGCCACTGAATCAACCAAGGCATTGTCACTCGCTTCTGGTGAAGCATTGCCTGCTGGATCGGTGACCTGCGCGGTGACTTCCACCTTTTCACCGACCACGGATACTTCAACTTGAATACCGTTGGTGAGGTCATCTTGAGTCACTTCACGATCAACCAGCACATTGCCGCTGGTGTCGGTAATGACAATACGATCGCCCACTTGCGTACCTTGGGTCAAAGTCACTTGCGCCGTCACGGTGCCATCAGCGCCGAGTTCGTCGCTGTTGTAGATACCGTCACCGTTGGTGTCACCCAGTAACTCAACAGAAACTGTCGGGCCTTCACTGTCTACCAAGGCACTGTCATTGGCCTCAGAGGTATTCCCGGCAGGGTCTGTCACCTGTGCCGTGACATCCACCGTTCCGCCGACCACGGGCACTTCGACTTGAATACCGCTAGTGAGGTCATCTTGAGTCACTTCGCGATCAACCAGCAC
>NZ_JAKJSN010000065.1:0-27898 GCF_050337005.1 Photobacterium japonica
ATATAAATCTTGCATAATTTTGTAGATGACTGTTTTTTACCCTTCATTTTATAAAATTCAATTCGTTTAATGCCTTACAGGGATTGGGTGGGGCTTTTTTACTGTTTTAACCACTTTTTGCATAAGAAAAAATAATGAATATAAGTACTGATATGGGACCGCTTTGGCCGGGACAACCTGATACGAGCTCGTTGCATGCGCAGCTTGACTGGCTCACGCAATGTGAGCCTTTCTTCCGTTTGCAAACCGGTCAACAAGGGGACACACTGGCGGAGTGGCTAGACAACCGCTGTTCACAAGTGATCGCATTGTTTTGCCAAGATATCCAGACACAACGGGCTGTTGGGGCGTCCATGTGGCTGAAAGGTTTTAGTGCGCACTTGCTGTCAGGCATGGCCGCATTGCGCCTCAAGTTTCAGCGTGTCATGCATTTTGATGTGCATACGATAAACCTGTTGTTATCACCGAAAGGCAAAGTGAAAGCGGTCTCAATTACAGATGACGCGCCTTTTTATTGTTTGGCGACCGATCCGTTGGCGGGATCGCCTTTGGCGCGCGTGGTGGCATCAGAAGCCGCGCTAGATGCGCAGTTTTCTGCTTTGCTGGTGGCGCTGGGTCAATACATGGCGCCGTATTTCAAAATACAGAAAGTCAGTCGCACGCTATTTTGGGGGCATTGGGGCTACGCCGTGGGCTTGGTGTTTCAGAAATTAACCCAAAACGGGGCTGACAGTGTCTTGCTTGAAACATTGCAACCGAATGCGGATCGCTGGTTACAGTCCTTATTGCCTGCCACTGCCACATTAAATGCCATCAAGGTGGCCTCACAGGCGCCTATGGCGGTCTATTATGTGCGGCGTGAAACGTGTTGTTTGAAATATAAATTGGATGGCAAGAAGCACTGCTCGACCTGTCAGCTTACGGATCCTGAGGAGCAGCGACGCCGCTATCAAGCGAAGCTCTCCGCTTAATCTGATATCGCCCCTCACTTGATCGGCATCTGCTGCCCGAGATCAGAGGAGAGCACGTTATCCAAGCTATCACGTAAATCAATCAACGGCTGTTGGCTGATTTCAATGATGCTGCGCTCGGGTCTGTCGAGTTCGACAATTAAGGTCAACACTAACGAAAAGGCCAATGCAAAAGGCAGCGCGGCGACCAATGCTCTGCCTTTATTTTCAGCCCCGACCTGAATCCCGTTTAACGCCACTGTCAGAAAGGTGAGCAAGCCGAGCGTAAACCAAATACTGATAGGAATACGGCCCCGAAAGCCTTTATTGACGCGCTCGGTATGAATGTCGATGACATCATTGAGTGCGCTGATATACAGCAAAAGCAACTCGGGTGAGGTTGTATCATGCGCTTGAATGGCTTCGTCCCACAACCGGAGTTGTAAGGCTTCACTGTCTACAATGACCTGATTGACCACTTCTTTTTGTTTTTCTGGATCTTCCACCACGCGAATTGTCACGTATTCGCGCAATAACGCACGGCTGCGTGAACGGTACGGCTCTGCCAGAAGTGATGCTCGCAGTATTGTCGTTCCCACCGCATTGGCTTCTGCTAGCACCAATTGTTTTCGTTCGCCGGATTTTGCCGCCGCCATACTGAATGTAATCGCCAAGATAAAGGCCAGCAGACTGGCGAGGCCGGTGGCCATCGGGCTGATTGATCCACTGATTTGTTTGGCCGGAAAGCGTTGTGCCAATTGGTAGCCACATTCAAACATGACAACAATCGTGCTGAAAATCAGCAACAGAATCAAGTAGATGGAAAGCGAATCAAGGAAGGATTCAATATACATATATCAGCCTTGGCTACGAATTCAGTGTGGTCTGCCTATGTCCTTTTTGGATAAAAGCGCTGCTCGGTGAAAGTATAGCGGTTTGCCTGTGTCCCGATTCTCAGACCCGCTCGGGCGTCACTTTTTGTTTCAGTATGACACGCCGTTACAGGGCGGTGTTGACATTCCTTCAGGTTATCTATTTTGCTATCAATAACGAGCGATATCGTCTGTGACTCTATCGGTATTTTGATCGGAGAAATAAGACTATTTAAATAAAGCGTGATCAATGTAAACCAATTTATTTTATTGGTTGATCTTGCTCCGCAAAGTAATACAAATAGGTTAACCAATTGTTCGGTGGTGGATAGGATGCGTGTGTATCTCGTCTACTAACGATCTTAAGGAAAGCCATGAACAGCACACATTTTACGTTAGCACCTATCGCTGTCGCATTGATTTTAGCCGGCTGTAATTCATCGTCTGACAGTAACGATGGCAAGGATGATCTTGTCCAACCGCAGGTACAATCAAAAGTACACGCCATCATCAAGGTGGACGATTACCAGTTTCGTGACGCCAATGGTAACGGCACACTTGAGCCTTATGAAGACTGGCGTTTAACACCAGAGACGCGTGCTGCCGACTTGGTGACGCGCATGAACCTGGAAGAAAAAGCCGGGATGATGCTGATTGATACCTTAAATTCAGACGTGGGCGGCATGCCTGCCGATGATGCGGTTGATTTAGTGAATAAGCAGCACATGACACGCTTTATTTTCCGTAATCCTGTCGTTGAAACACCGAATAATGATCGCGAACCGGGTCGAAGTGGGTTTGATATTACCCCAACACAAGCGGCGAAATACATGAATGCGATGCAGTTAATGGCAGAACTGACGCCACACGGTATTCCGGTTTTATTTAAATCTAACGCCCGTAATCATATTGATCCAACGGCAAAGGCGGGGATCAATGTGGCATCAGGGGCATTCTCTGCCTGGCCGAAAGAAGCGGGGCTGGCAGCTACTCGCGATATGGCGTTGATCACCGAGTTTTCACACATCATGAATGATGAGTGGTCATCCATTGGTTTGCGCAGTATGTATGGTTACATGATGGACTTAGCGACAGAGCCGCGTTGGTACCGTGTCCACGAAACCTTTACGGAAGATGCTGACTTGGCGTCTGATATCATGCGGGCATTAGTGATTGGTTTGCAGGGCGAGACGGTTAACGAGAACAGTATTGCGCTGACTATCAAGCACTTCCCAGGCGGTGGCCCGCAAGAAAATGGCGGTGATCCCCATTATGATTTTGGTAAAAACCAAAACTATGCAGGGGACAATTTTGATTATCACCTCAAGCCATTTATCGCAGCGATAGAGGCGGGCGCTGGGTCGATCATGCCGTATTACGGCATTCCTGTTGATCAGGATGTGAAGCCGAACGATGTTGGCATGTCATTCTCTAAAGGGGTAGTCACAGAACTGTTGCGTCAGGATTTGAAGTTCGATGGGTATGTGAATACGGATACCGGCATTATTTCTATGACGCCATGGGGCGTGGAGCATAAAACGGAGCTAGAGCGTGTTGCGTTAACGATTGATGCGGGCGCCGATGTGTTATCTGGCTTTAAAGATGGCTCTATGATCGTTGAACTGGTCGAGAAAAAGCTCGTTACAGAAGATCGCATTGATGAGTCTGTCGAGCGTTTGCTGAAAGAGCAGTTCCAACTTGGGTTATTTGAAAATGCCTATGTCGACCCTGATATTGCTGATAAGACGTTAGGCAAACCTGAATACCAAGAGCGTGCGGAGTATGCCCAGCGTAAGTCGGTGGTTTTGCTGTCGAACAAAGAAGACAGTAGCCTGAAGGCGACATTACCACTGCCTACATCGGTCGATAATCCACTGACGCTGTACACCATGGGGGTGAATGCAGAACTTGCCCAAGCGCAAGGGTATGACGTAGTGGCCGGTGATTATGACGAAGGCACCCAGCGTCCTGTTGCTAATGGGGCAGACGCTGCGCTGATCCGCGTGTTTGTGACCAATGAAGGCGCAGATTCCCATTTGGTGTATGGCGGAGCAAACCCTGACGAGCTGGATATTCTCGCGTTCACCGATATGGCGGCGGCGAAATCATGGAAAATAAGCCCAAGCTTAGCGGACATTAAAGCCGTGATGAATGAAGTGGGGGCCGAGAAAACCGTGCTTGCCATCAACTTCCGTCAGCCTTTTGTGTTGGATGAAGAGAGCGGGCTAAAGGATGCGGGCGCTATCATTGCCACATTCGGTGTGTCCGATTCTGCGTTGCTGGATGTGGTGTCGGGTGAGTTCAATCCGCAGGGTAAATTACCGTTTGCGTTGGCAAACAGTGCGGAAGCCATCGTCAATCAGTTGTCTGATTTACCGGGTTATCCAGAAGCCGATACACTGTATCCGTTTGGTCACGGTTTAAGCTACAAATAACGCGTCGCAATAACAAACAAAGTGAACGCTTGGGGGTAAACGCCACGTGTTCACTTTTTGTTGATCCTGCTCTATATCCTTATAAATATTGGTCAACCAATTTTACTTGTTCCGCTATACTCTGTTGAGTGAATCCGGCTTAGCCGTTCACTCAACCAATATACGGTTATGACAATCGAACAGCCTGATCTCAAAATGAATAATAAAAGGACGTAATGAATGAACACTGATATGAATGTGCTTGAGTGGGAAAATAAGGAAATACCTCATCGCTTATGGGTTGAGAAACACGACGCGACGCATACGCGACTTTGTATGAAAATCATCAAAGATGTTGAACCGGAAATGCTTTACCTTGATCTCGCCGTCAGCCAAGCGCAAGTGATTGGCGCATGGCAAGGGTGTGCTGTGGCGGTTTCCAGCGAATACCATGATGCACACCTGTATTCACAGGTACGTTGTTTGATGAACCTGCCGCAAGGTTGTGTTGTCTGGATGGTTAACCATATTCAATTGCCTTGTGGCAACAAAATGTCAGCAGATAAATTGGCGCTTATTCCGGGAATGAAGTTGTCTGGCGGTAAACTGATCGCCCAATAATGGTTTGTCGCGCAATAAACCAAATAAACAAAAAGACAAACCCGAATAGTATTCTGTTCGGGTTTGTTTTTTATGCACGGAGCAAAGACGCGCAGAACGAAACGAGTGAGATTACATCACGGCTTTTCTTGCTTTGAGCATTTTTGAAATAGTAAAAATGTTCATCGCAATGAAGGTGGTTTCCATCATTATCCCGCCAATTGATCCTAATAATAGATTGTTTATCAACCAGCAAAATGAGTTAAACATGATCAACATGCGCAGTTGAATACCTTCTGCTTTAAAGAGGGCCCACGTTGCGACGGAGGTACCAAACAGAGGAAGTAACTCATAGTGATGCTGGACGTTAGGGAGGCCCATGACCCAAAGCAGAATGATAAAGAACACCAATACCGACGTAGATTGGGTTCTGGTTGATGCGTAACTGCGCAGGGCACTGATCCCGCAACCGATGGCGGGGGCTAAGGCATCCATTAATAGGAAGTGACTGAATAAGATGATCTGGAAAAAGACCAGATGCAGTCGAAAGCGTTTACCATCTTGATGGAAAAATGAGCTCGCACCCACCACAAAAGCGACGAGACCGATACATTGTGCAAAATTAAGTTCAGGCATGGTTATCAACGTCCTTGATGATGAGCAGCAACGGACACGATGGTTGAGTGTGTGCTGCTTGATGCATATTCGTGGTGACTATACAGAAGAGAAAGCGGCTGAGCAAAAGGCTTCCCGAAGGAAGCCTTTGTCTGCGCTGAGTGAGTTGCGCAGTACGTATTGTGCAGAGGGTGATTAGGCGACTAAGTCCGCGGCTTCACGCGCCAAACGCCCAATTTCGTCCCAACGGCCTTCATTGATCATCGCCTTGTCGACCATCCACGTGCCGCCACAAGCAAATACGCGATCAATTGCTAGGTATTCATTGATGTTTTTCGTGTTAACACCGCCCGTTGGCATGAACTGGATCTGCGTGTAAGGACCCAGTAGGGATTTCACCATGTTAATGCCACCGGATGCTTCCGCGGGGAAAAACTTCAGTGTGGTGATGCCCATCTCAATCGCCGCTTCAACGGCACTCGGGTTGTTCACGCCAGGGACGATATCAATGCCGATCTCTTGGCAGGCTTTGACGGTGTTAGGGTTAAAGCCTGGTGATACCACAAAGGTCGCACCTGCTTCTTTTGCCGCAATGGCTTGTTCGCGGTTCAGTACCGTACCGGCACCAATCAGCATGTCCGGCTGGGCTTCACGCAATAGGCGAATCGCTTCAACAGCTGCATCGGAACGGAAGGTGATTTCCGCCGCAGGCAGACCATTTTCAGCCAGTGCTTTACCCAAAGGAATGATATCTTCGGCGCGATCAATGGCGATAACAGGGATAACTTTGATGGCAGCAAGCTGCTGGGCAATCGTGCTCATTATTGGGCTTCCTTTTTGGTTGGAACATTAAAATTAATTGTCGCTGTGGCGGACGCGGGAATAATCGCGCCTTTATGTTGGATCACGATACCGGCAAGCTGGTGGCCTTGCTCTGAACACTGCACCGGTGATTTTCCGGTCAGGACGCCAGCAAGGAAACCCGCATTGAAGGAGTCACCGGCAGAGGTGGTATCAACAACCGTTTTGACCGGTGTCGTCGCTACAAACGTACGGATTTCTGTGGTGAAATCTTCGTAGACGTTGCCTTTGGGCCCCATCTTCACCACTGCCTTTCTAACCCCTGCAACCTTGAGGCGAGCCAGAGTAGCTTTTTCGTCCTCGTCACCCCAAAGTGCGGCTTCATCATCGTTAGTGACCAGTGCGAGATCGGTGATCGCTAACAATGGGGTGTAGCATGCACGTGCGACATCGGCACTTTCCCACAGGGCAGGGCGGTAGTTGGAGTCAAACACGATCGCAATGCCTTGGCGGTTGAGTTGGGTCAGTAACTCAATCAGACGTAAGCGATCATCGGCAGGCAAGATAGCCACGCTGATCCCGCTCAGGTACACCATATCAACGGTTTCAAGGTGCTTGGCAACGGTGACGAAATCCGGATGCTGCAACATGTAACGGGCAGCAGACTGGTTACGCCAGTACAAGAACGTGCGCTCGCCTTGGTCATCCAGCTGGATCAGGTATAGCCCCGGTTGGCGGGTAGGATCTCGCAGCACTACGTCAGTGTTGATGCCTTCGTCTTGCCAGCGCGCGATCATGCCGTTGCTGATGGCATCGCAACCTAGCGCAGAAACGTAATCAATCGCAACAGACTGGCCAGCCGTTCGCGCCAAGTAAACGGCGGTATTGAGTGAGTCGCCACCGTAAGCTTGCGTCATGGCGCCAAAAGGGGCGCCATTGAGTTCAATCATGCATTCGCCGATCAGCGCGATACGCTTCATGCGTGTTCTCCCGGTAGCTGAAAGTAGGTTTTGGCGTTATGGAAGCAGATATCCTGAACCATCTTGCCTAACATGTTGATGTCATTTGGGACTTCGCCGTTAGCCGCCCACTGACCGATCATGTTACAGAGAATGCGACGGAAATATTCGTGGCGGGTGTAAGACAAGAAGCTACGCGAATCAGTCAGCATACCGACAAACTGGCTGAGCAGACCCAGCTGAGACAGTTGCTCCATCTGGCGTTGCATGCCGTCTTTTTGATCGTTGAACCACCAACCGGAACCAAACTGGACTTTGCCGGCGATACCGCCGCCTTGGAAGTTACCGATCATCGTTGCCATCATTTCATTATCGCGCGGGTTCAGGCAGTACAAGATGGTTTTTGGTAGCTCATTGGTGATATCCATCTGATCAAGCAGTGACGCCAGCTGGAAGGCAAAGGGACGATCGCCAATCGAGTCAAACCCACAATCCGCCCCAAGCAATTGGAACATACGGGTGCTGTTATTACGTTGGGCACCGATGTGAAGCTGCATAACCCAGCCACGTTTCGCATATTGCTTACCTAGCCATACTTGGACGGCGGTGCTGAATTGGTCTACCTCGTCTTCCGTCAGCGTTTCACCTTGCAGACGGCGAGTGATCATGGCGTCAAGGGTCGTTTCTGCTGGTACCTTACCGTAGCGCACAATTTCAATGCCATGATCAGCGGCACGACAGCCATGCGCTGCGAAGTGGTCAAGTCGGCGGTCAAGGGCCGTCAGTAGATCGGCAAAACGGGTGATTTCAATGTCAGCCACTTCGCCCAGCAGTTGCATGTATTCGGCAAAACCCGGCAGTTCAATTTTGAACGCGCGATCAGGACGCCAGCTTGGTGCGACTTCCACATCAAAGCTGTCATCTTCGGCGATGGCTTTATGGTATTCCAGCGAATGGATCGGGTCGTCTGTCGTGCCCGCCATCACCACATTCATCTGCTTCATGATGCCACGCGCTGAGAATTCCGGGGAGGCCAGCATCTCGTTACATTCGTGCCAGATCCCTTCTGCGGTTTCTGGGCCAAACAGCTTACCCGTAATACCGAACGGGCGGCGAAGCTCAAGGTGGCTCCAGTGGTAAAGCGGGTTACCCAATGTTTGTGGGACAGTTTTCGCCCATGCCATGTATTTATCGAAATCGCTGCTCGCTTTGCCCGTGATCAGCGCTTCTGGGACACCGGCAGAGCGCATGCCGCGCCATTTATAGTGATCACCTTCCAACCAGATCTGCCCAAGGTTGGCAAACTGGCGGTCGTGTGCCACTTCTTGTGGGTTCAGGTGACAGTGGTAATCGTAGATCGGCATGTCTTTGGCGTAGTCATGGTACAACTGGCGCGCAATGTCATTGGAAAGAAGGAAATCGTCACAAAGGAAGGTTTTCATGTTTTGCTCCAAGCAGTACGCCGGACGTTAACGTCCGGCGTCGGTATTCAGTCAATTACAGAGAGGCAACCGCAGCACGCGCGCCTTTGGTGATGATCAGCTGGTAGGCTTTGGTCACGGCTGTTACAAACGCGTCGTTGTTGATCAGGTCAGTGCCGAAGATCGCCTCGATGCCCAGAATGGCTTTCACCACCGAGGTGTTAATGCCATGTTCGGCGTAGATGGCTTGGAATTGCTCAACCATTGGGTCACGCACATCAATCGGTTGCTCATTCTCATCGACACCGGCGATGTAACGCATCCAGCCTGCAATACCCATCGCCAGCCATGGGTAATCCGTCCCTTGTGCAAGGTGGTGACGTAGCGAGCCGCCCATACGCTGTGGAATTTTTTGGCTGCCGTCCATCGCAATCTGCCAAGTCTGGTGCTTCAGGCTTGGGTTGGTGAAGCGAGCGATCAATAGCGTGGCGTACCCTTCTAAATCTGTGCCTTCTGGCATGTTCAGGGTAGGGGCTTGTGCTTTCATCATCATGTCGAAAGCCGCTTTACGGTAGTTTTCGTTGGTCATGGTGTCTGAAATATGCGCATAGCCGCCAAGGTAACCCAAGTAAGCCAAGAAAGAATGGCTGCCGTTTAGCATGCGCAGTTTCATTTCTTCAAACGGCACCACGTCAGACACGAACTCAGCACCCGCGATATTCCACTCAGGACGACCGTTGACAAAGTTGTCTTCAATTACCCACTGACGGAAAGGTTCACACGCGATACCGCATGGGTCTTCTACGCCGACAAGCTGTGCAATGTCAGCCAGTGTTTCGGGTGTTGCAGCAGGAACAATGCGATCAACCATGGTGCAAGGGAAGGTCACATTGGCTTCAATCCAGCCAGCCAGTTCCTGGTCAACCAAGTTAGCAAAATCCAGCACGGCGGCACGGGCTACATGACCATTTTCTTGCACGTTGTCGCATGACATGACGGTGAATGGGGTGATATTGCGCTCACGGCGAAGACGCAGTGCTTCAACAATATAGCCAATCGCAGAATCTGGTTCGCGTGGGTGTGCAAGGTCGGCTTTGATCAGGCCGTTGTTCTTGTCTAGACGGCCCGTTGCCGGGTCTGCACAGTAACCTTTTTCCGTGATGGTCATGGATACAATAGCGACTTGTTCTTCCGCCATTTTTTCTAATACCGTTTGCTTGCCGTCAAGCGCAGGGTGCAAAGATTCGGTCACAGAGCCAATCAGTTTAACGTCTGTGCGCTCGGCGCCTTTTTCGGCCACGGTGTACAGGTGGTCTTGCTCGCGCAGTTGTTGAATAAGATCTTCACCGCCGAACAGGTTGATTTCACAGATCCCCCAATTGCTGCCGGTTTTTTCCAGCATCTCATTGGTGAATAGGGCTTGGTGAGCGCGGTGAAAGGCACCAAAACCTAAGTGAACGATACGGCTTTGCAGTGCGCTGCGATCGTACGCTGCACGGATGACTTGAGGGTTAATCGGGCTGTTTGCAATGTTCTTCATGTTGGCGTCCTTTATCCCGCTAGGTTGACGCTAGCGGGATGTTGCGAAATAGGAGTGTGAGGAAAGATCGTTGTTCTATTTTTATGCTGTTGCGATGCGTACCTAGAACCTGGAACTTAGTAACCGAGCACCAAGCGCGGTAGGAACAAACTCAGTTCAGGGATAAAGGTGACAGCCAGCAACGCGGCAACCAAGGCGGCGTAGAATGGAAGCAATGGCTTGATGATTTTATCGATAGAGACTTTCGCCACGGAACAACCGATGAACAGCGCACTCCCCACTGGCGGTGTACAGATACCAATGGCCAAGTTGAAGGTCATCATGATACCGAAGTGAACAGGGTCAACACCCAAGTCCAGAACGATAGGCATGAAGATAGGCGTAAAGATCAATACCGCTGGTGTCATGTCCATGAAGATACCGACAATCAGAAGGATCAGGTTGATGATAAGCAGGATCATCAGTGGGTCTTCAGAAATCGCCAGTAGGGCGTCAGCAATCATGTAAGGGATATCGGCGTTCGCCATCGCCCATGACATACCCATTGAGGCGCCAACCAGTAGCAGCACGATGGATGTCGTGACGGCAGACTCAAGGATAATGCCAGGCAAATCTCTGATCTTCACTTCGCGGTAGAACACAACCGCAAGCACCAAGGTGTAGACCACTGCAATGGCAGAAGCTTCTGTCGCGGTAAAAATACCGCCGATGATGCCGCCCATGATGACCACAATCAGTAGCAGTGATGGCATGGCTTTGATGAATGTATCCCAAACCTGAGCAAGTGTCGGTTTGGCGGCGACAGGGTAGCCACGTTTTTTCGCAATGTAACCGGCCACTGCCATCAGGCTTAGGCCCATCAAGATGCCAGGGATGTAACCGGCAAGGAACAAGGCCGCGACAGAGGTACCGCCAGACACCAATGAGAACACAATCAGCGTGTTACTTGGCGGGATCAACAAACCGGTTGGACAAGAGGTAATGTTCACCGCAGCAGAGAAGTGCTCATCGTAGCCTTCTTTTTTCTGCAAGGGAGACATGGTACCGCCCACCGCTGCAGCTGACGCCACCGCTGAACCTGAAATCGAGCCAAACATCATGTTCGCCATGATATTAACGTGTGCCAGTGAGCCAGGAAGACGTCCACCCAGTACTTTAGCGAAGTTAATCAGACGGATAGCGATACCGCCTTGGTTCATGATGTTACCCGCCAGAATAAAGAACGGGATAGCCAACAGGGCAAAGTTATCCAGACCGGCTGCCATACGCTGAGCGACAACCGCAATCGCGGGCTCAAGCGGCAGGCTCATCATGATGGTGGCTAATGATGAAAGACCAATAGCGAATGACACTGGGATCCCGAAAGTCAGGAGAACCGCAAAGCTACCAAATAGTGTGAGAATGAGTTGCCATTCCATTGTAGACATCCTTTTTAATTAGTTTTGCTGGGTTTCAGTAAGAAGTGGTTTACCAGACGTCAACTGGCTAACTTTGTCTAAACCAAATACTGTCGAGTAGAAAATCATCAATAAGCCACTGATTGGAAGACAGAAGTAGATGTAACCCATCTGCATGCCCAGTGCGGGAGTGAGCTGTCCGGTGGACAGGGTTTTCAGTGCTAAATTCGTGCCGCCGTAAACCAATACAATGAAGGCAAACACGGCAATGGCGATTTGAATTACGATTTCATTAATCAGTTTGCGTTTACCCGTCAGCTTCATGGTGAGCAGGTCAATCGCCAAGTGACGTTTTTGGCCGGTGGTGTATGCCGCGCCAATCAGGGCGACCCACATAAACAAGTAGCGAGCGAGTTCATCCGTGACGGTACTGGGTTTACCAATGACATAGCGAGAAAGCACCTGCCAGATGACACATACAACCAAGAAGCTAGAGAGTGAGACGGTAAAAACCGACAACCCTCGGTTTATATAACCAACCAGTTTGTTCATTTTACGTTCCTTATCATCATGGGTCGCATGGCTGATGCAATTGATTAATCCATTTGGTTAACCAAAGAAAATGTATGCTAATGACACTTTCTATCAAATATGCAAGTTCTGGTGGGCGATTATATGAATGAATCATAAAATGTCATGTGAGCTTGTTCACAATTAGATTGGTTGACCAATTTTAGGGGTGGATGTGTGATATTGGTCAATCAATTTGATTTATTGCTTTGACGGTGACGGTTTTTCGCGCCAATATTGCTCCGTATTCACACATACCCTACACAATGGATAACCAATTTCACGGAGACATAAGAATGATGACGCGTAAAAGTCTGCTAACTGCTGTGATCGGTGCGGCACTCACATTCGGTGCTTCTGCATCCGCTTATGCGACAACCACGTTAAAGCTTAGCCATAACAACCCACGTGACCATGCTGTCCATAAAGCGATGGACCACATGGCAAAAGAAGTACGTAAACTGACGAACGGCGAAGTGCGTATTCGTATTTATCCGGATGCGCAGCTAGGTAACCAGCGCGAGTCGATGGAACTGATGCAAAATGGTGCGTTGGACATGGTGAAAACCAATGCTGCAGAGCTTGAAGCCTTTGCACCGGCGTATTCTGCGTTCAACATGCCGTACTTGTTCCGTGATCAGAGCCACTATTACAACGTGCAAGAAGGGGAAGTGGGCGAAGAAATTCTGGCGTCTTCCCGTGAGAGTGGGTTCATTGGTGTAACGTATTATGATGCGGGTGCGCGTAGCTTCTATACATCAAAACCGATCATGACACCGGCCGATCTTAAAGGCATGAAGGTGCGTGTGCAGCCAAGCCCATCTGCTATCAGCATGGTAGAAGCGCTAGGTGCGAGCCCGACACCACTGGCCTACGGTGAGCTGTATACGGCACTTCAGCAGGGTGTTGTTGATGCGGCAGAAAATAACATTCCATCATTCAGTTTGAGCCGTCACAGTGAAGTGTCGAAATACTTTAGTCTAGATGAGCACACAATGGTGCCGGATGTCTTGGTTATATCAACCAAAGCATATGATGGTTTGTCTGAAGAAAACCGTAAGGCACTCAAGCAAGCGGCCATGAATTCGATGGAAGTCATGAAAACATTGTGGGCGGAATCAGAAGCCAAAGAACGTGCGAAAGCTGAAAAGTTGGGTGTGAAATTTGTCTCTACGGATAAAGCGGCATTCGTTAAAGCGGTTCAGCCAATGTATGACGATGTTAAAAAGTCAAATCCGTCTCTGAATTTGCTTATTGAACGTATCCAAGCTGTACAGTAATTAAGAATATAGCAAAGAACACGCAAGGTGTTGCTACAATATAAATATAGAGGTTGACCAATTTATTTTGGTCATTATGATGACGTATATGAGTGTAATGGAAAAGAGTGACAATATCATCATGATGCCTTTTGAACCTAAACGACCTTATCAAGAGTTAGGATTAATACTCAGACGAGAATTAATTGATGGGCACTATAAAGTGGGCGATCGCCTACCGCCAGAGCGCGATATTGCAGAACGACTGGATGTCAGCCGTACTGTTGTTCGCGAAGCCATCATCATGCTTGAGTTAGAAAATCTGGTTGAGGTGAAAAAAGGCTCGGGTGTGTATGTCCTCAATATTCCGAATCTGTCGAACAGCCGTGAAAATGTGATCAGCGATGATGCAGGCCCCTTTGAAATGTTGCAGGCAAGGCAATTATTAGAAAGTAATATTGCTGAATTTGCGGCGATTCAGGTGACACCTGGGGACATTGTAAAAATGCGTGCGGCGCTGAAACTAGAGCGCACAGAGCTTGCGAGCGGTTCCAAAGAATGTGTGGGTGACGAACAATTTCATCTGTGTATTGCTGAAGCGACCCAGAACTCTGTGCTGGTGGATATGCTCAAGCATTCTTGGGAACGCCGAGAGCAAAGCCCTATGTGGAAAACCTTGCACGCGCGCATCACTGATCAGGCTTATCGTGAAGAATGGCTGGAAGACCATGCACGCATTTTGGCTGCAATGCAGCGCAAAGATCCTATTGCGGCCAAAAACGCCATGTGGCAACACCTTGAAAATGTAAAGCAACGGTTATTAGATCTCTCTGATATCGATGATCCTAATTTTGATGGGTATTTATTTAGCTCAAACCCCGTTGTTCTCCTTGGTGGAGAAAACTAGTTACATTCTATTATATCGGCCAATTATTCCATTGGCCTTTATTTGAAGGCAATTAACACCGTTTAATTGTTTATTTAAAGTCAAAAAATACTTAATTCGAATCTTATCGAGCGGGTTAAGTCTGTCTGTTAAAAGGTGATTGTCATGGAACAAACGTGGCGTTGGTATGGCCCAAATGATTCTGTCTCGCTTGATGATATTCGTCAGGCGGGTGCAACGGGTATTGTGAATGCATTGCACCATATTCCTAATGGTGAAGTGTGGACAAAAGATGAAATTCTAAAGCGCAAAGCGATTATTGAAGCAAAAGGTTTAACGTGGTCTGTTGTTGAAAGCGTGCCTGTGCATGAAGAAATAAAAACACAAACCGGTAACTTCCAGCACTGGATTGATAATTATAAGCAGACATTACGCAATTTGGCGGAATGCGGTATCGATACCGTGTGTTATAACTTTATGCCTGTTTTGGATTGGACGCGTACTGATCTGGAATTTGAAATGGCTGATGGGTCAAAAGCCCTGCGTTTTGACCAAATTGCTTTTGCGGCGTTTGAATTGCATATTTTAAAACGCCCTGGCGCAGAAAATGATTACTCTGCTGACGAGCAAGCGCAAGCGCAAGCGTATTTTAATAATATGTCTGATGCGGAAGTCGCCAAGCTAACCCGCAATATCATTGCTGGTCTGCCGGGGGCTGAAGAAGGCTATACACTGGAAGAGTTTCAGGCACAACTTGATCGCTATGCGGGCATAGATAAAGACGCATTGCGCCAGCATATGAAGCATTTCTTGTCTGAACTGATGCCCGTGTGTGATGCGACAGGCCTGAAAATGGCAGTACACCCAGACGATCCACCGCGTCCGATCCTTGGCTTGCCTCGTATCGTATCCACCATTGAAGACATTGATTGGTTGACCAAGGAAGTGCCGAGCAAAAATAACGGCATTACCATGTGTACCGGGTCTTACGGTGTACGTGGCGATAATGACTTGGTGAATATGATCAAGCAGCACGGTGAGCGTATTTACTTTACCCATCTGCGCTCAACACAGCGTGAAGACAATCCGATGAGCTTCCATGAAGCAGCACACCTTGAAGGTGATGTGGATATGTATGATGTGGTGATGGCGATTCTCGAAGAAGAGCAGCGTCGTGAACAAGCTGGCGAGGCTCGCTTGATTCCAATGCGTCCTGATCATGGTCACCAAATGCTGGATGATCTGAAGAAGACGACAAACCCGGGCTATTCCGCTATCGGTCGTTTGAAAGGCTTAGCCGAAGTGCGCGGGTTAGAGCTTGCGCTCAAGCGTGCTTTCTTTAAGAAATAATTGACTGTCACGGTTGAAATGAAAGGTCCGCTTGCGGGCCTTTTTTCGTGCTATGGCAGACCGTTTACTATTGTGCCCCCTTATCATCCCTATTGTCCGTCATACATTACCCGTTGTGCATTGCGCGTCACCCTAACTCATCTATAGTCAAAGCAGCAGAATGGCAGGCTGGTCTTTGCCATTAGTCGTCTGTGAATGAACAAAAGGTAGAGAGGAGGAGTGATGAAATACAAACATGTCATGCTCGCCGTGAATTTTGATGGCAATGCGGGCTTCCTTATTAGCAAAGCTGCGCAAGAGGCTAAACTCCACCATGCCTTGTTTAGTGTGATTCACATCGACCCTGATTTTTCCGCGCTGTATGAAGGTGTGCGAGAATTTGATGGGCTGAATAACAGCGAGGTGCAGAGTGAAGGTGTCATTGCTATGACGAAGTTGTTATCAGAGGTGGATTATCCCGTGCATAAGCACATCTTCTATGCAGGATATGTGGAAGATCAGATCATTCGAGCGATAGACACGTTCGAGGTGGATCTTTTGGTTATCGGGCATCACGAATCGACGATATTTCGCCAGCTCACCTTATCAGCCAGTGAGCCGCTATTGCGTAAGATGCCCTGTGATATTCAGTTTATCAAACTGGAGGATTAGCGATAAATCGCGTCAGTGTTGGCCAGTGATACACATATTCATCGACCAAACTGCCCTCTGGCGCGACCCATTGTTGGGCATGAATATTGTCGCCCCCCATGTGCTGATAAAAAGCTTGCGCTCTATGGTTAGCTGCCAGCACTTCAAGGTACATCCCCGTCGATTGTGCGTGTTGTTGAATCAGGGTCGCAGCGTGTGTCAGTAACATGCCTCCTAACCCTTTGCCTTTKTGGTGCTGGCTGATATGCAGGTTATCAATAATACTTCCCCACTGGGCGTGTAGGTCCAGATACAGACAGATAAACCCCGCAATGTGTGTGCCGTCACATGCCACAAGAATGTGTTGATTGGATGTTGGTTGGTTGAAGCGGTGTTGCCACAGCGCCAAACGCTCATCAAATACATCGTTGTCTAAATAGGCTTGAGTGAGTTGCCCTCGATAAATGGCTTGCCAGTTTTGCGCATGCAAATGGGCGATAGCGTCTTGGTCTTGCAGGGTGGCAGCGCGAACAGTAAACACAGAGATTCCTTTCTAATACAGAGCGATAAGCATGAATTTATCATTAGCGTGACGAAACACCAAGCTCCCTTGATTTTATCAAGGGTAATCAACGAGGAAGCACGGTAATATAGTGTTTTATGAGTATTTTTTGCAGAGGCGAGCGTGTACCAAGGTCAATTAGCGGCATTAGTAATGAGCGGTGCAGATACCGCAATACAAACAGAGAAAGGCACCGCGTTGCCAGCGGCTGTGATGGCGATTATCCGTCAGGTAAAAGAGCAATTGGCGGCGCAACAAGCCCCTGGCCGTTATGAGGTGGTGGCGGAGAATGTGACCCCTGACGACGTGTTCTATTTTATTGCCGATGATCACACCCAAGTGCTTTCCGAGCGCAAATCGGAATGCCACGCCAAATACATGGACGTGCAGATCGTGCTGGAAGGGGAAGAGTGCTTTGGTTATAGCCTGAAGCCTTTTACCGCGATTGATGAAGATTTGCTGGCAGAGAAAGATTTGGCTTTCAGTGAGCAGGTTATTGATGAACAATTTGCCACGCTGCAGCCGGGAGATTTCATTATTTTTGACACTTTCCAGCCACACCGCCCATTGGTTGCACCGCAGCAACCTGCGCCGGTGAAAAAAGTCGTGGTCAAAATCGCCAAAGCGTGGGCAGATCGTCAGGCTTAAGGTGCTATGATGCCAGTGTGATTCAATTAAAGGCAAAAGGGGGGCACATGTCAGGAATTACTGAGTTAGAGACACTGTTACAATCCATGTCACCGGCATTAATGGACGGTGATTATGTTTTCTGTACGGTTGATGGCGCACTGGCTGATTACGTGCAGTGCGCACCGATAGCCACGTTTCAAGAGCAAGAAGGCTTAACCTTAGTGCTGACACGCGAGAATGCGGAAGCGGCAGGGTTAGCGTTTGACGGTGTGTTTAGCTTGATCAGCCTGATGGTGCATTCCAGCTTAGAGGCCGTGGGCTTAACCGCTGCGGTAGCGACAAAACTGAAAGATCATGGCATCAGTGCCAATGTGATTGCGGCTTATTACCACGATCATATTTTTGTACAAAAAGAAAAAGCGGCACAAGCGCTTGCCGCGTTGAACAGTTTTTCATCGTAGTGTGCTGCGTAGCATATGCACACACATACGATAATAGTGAGTTTGAGGATACAATGGAAAAAGTGATCGATAAACTGGCGTGGTTTACGCTGCGTGACGGCAAGCTGCTTACCGTACGCTCAGTGGGTAAAACCCTGTTCTATTTACCGGGCGGTAAACGTGAAGCCGGTGAAACCGATGAGCAAGCGTTGATCCGTGAGATCAAAGAAGAACTATCCGTGGATTTGGTCTCCAGTAGCTTACAGTATGCTGGCACTTTCGTGGGGCCAGCGGACGGTAAAGCGGAAGGCATTTCAGTCCAACTGACCTGTTACTTTGCTGACTACAGCGGTGAATTACAGGCTGATGCGGAAATCGAAGAACTGGCTTACGTGAACATGCACGATGAAGCCCGTTGTTCAGCCGCCTTGTTGGTCGCGATGGCGTGGCTGAAAGAGCAAGCGCTGATTAACGCATAAAAAACTGCGCATAAACACGTTCGTGAAAACGCGGTACCTGTCAGATTGAATGGCTAGCCTCACTGGGGCTGGCTATTTTTATTTTGTTTTGGTTTCTCTGAATTCTCTATGGCTGGCGAGTGTAAATACCGTTGCCAGTTTGCTTTCAACGTCTCGTAGTTGTATTGGCAAAAGTCTTGTCTGTCACGCAGGTAATCTTCTTCAACGTCATCCAATAATGCTTTGTGCGCGTCAGGATCGCTGCCGTACACTAAACACAGGGTCGAGAAATACCGCTGAAGATCAAAGCTGTGCTCATCAATGTATTCTCCAAAATCGTAGTAATCGGGTCGATCATCCGACTCAAACGCAAACATATCTGCCGCACTAATGGCTATCTCATCGCCATTTTCCACATGATCAATCAGTAACAGTGTCGCGAAATTGTCTACCGCATCTTCTTCTTTACCCAATACCGGAATGTCTTGATCGTCAATATACGCATGCCCGGCTTCGTGGAGCAGGGTATGCAGAAGGGTATCTTGCGCGCCTTCTTGGGCACTTTTTCCATAGCGTTTCTGATAGTCGTTATTGGCGAAGTAATTCACCGATTCGACATAAAACGCGTAGGGGATGTGGATGGTATGGCTATTCGGATCATAAAGCGGGCCTTCCTCTCCGCCATACGTGACGGTCAAGGGGGCGTTAAACGGGAAGTGATCCGCTGATAACACGATGAGCGTGTCGTTTACGCCACTTTGCTTGATGGTTTGTGCGGCGTGTTTATCGGCCGCTGACGTGGCGGGTAAATAGCGGATCTGGATGTTATTGTTTGCGGCGGCGTGGACAGTACCCAGCCATATCAACAGCAATAACGTCAGGGCAGCAGATACCTGTTTCATCGGTAATCCTTATGGTCGAGTATGCGTAATAATTGTATTTCAATGTCAGTGATAATACCTGTGGTTATTGACCACTCAGTGTTTGATATATATCAGAAATACCGATTAAAAAAGTGCGGCATCCCTTTGCTGAAATGCGGTAGAATACCGACACTATATGCAAATGAGAATCATAATGAATAAGTTTAACTTGGCTGCAGCATTGCAAGAACACAAGATCAAAACCTTAACCGTACTGTCAAATGACTGTATTACCCCTAACATGCAACGTGTGGTGTTTGGTGGTGAAGATGTTGCCCGCTTTCCTGCCGATTGTGCGGGTCATTATGTGAAACTGCTGTTTAGTCCCGAAGGTGAAACAAGCACAGACGCGTTACTTGCCAGTGCGAAGCCGGTAATGCGAACCTTGACCATCAGCGAACGCGATATGGAACAGGGTACCCTCTCGGTAGATTTCGTTCGCCATGCGGAGCTGGCAACCCCATTTGACCCATCGCAAGGCGGCTATGCGGCCTATTTTGCTGTCAATGCAAAAGCCGGTGATACCCTGTGCTTTGCAGGCCCACAGCCGATTCAAAGCTACATGACAGAAGCGGATTGGTATCTATTGGTCGCTGACATGACATCGTTGACGGCGGTCATGGCGAAAGCGGCCACACTGCCTGCGGATGCGAAAGGCTACGTGGTCGTGAATGTCACGACACGTGCTGATGTGCAAGCGATGGCGTTGCCAGAAGGCGTGACATTGATTGTGCATGCGCAAGATGAAAGCACGCAATCACTGGTCGAGGTGGTGGCCGAGCTTGCATGGTTATCTGGCAAGGTTGCAGTGTGGTGTGCGTGTGAATTCAGTGCGATGAAAGCGATCCGCGGCTATGTAAATGGCGAGCGAGAAGTACCGCGTACAGATTGCTATATCAGCAGTTACTGGAAGCAGGGCGTGACCGAAGAAGGCCACAAAGTGCTGAAGCATGAAGATAACGAAGCACAAGCTAACGCATAATAACAATAACGCCGTGTGTCATGCAGATGACACACGGCGTTATTATTTGTCTCACCGACGATATCACGCGGTAACGCGTTACATACCGTAGTACATACAGATACGCTTGCCGTTCACTTCCTGAATATCAAACGGGATAGCATAAATGTCTTCCATGATTGGCTTCTGGATGACCTCTGTTGTCTTGCCGCTGGCAATCACTTCCCCTTTGCGCATCGCGATAATGTTATCGGAATAGCATGACGCAAAGTTGATATCGTGGATCACAATCACCACCGCTTTTTTCATGTCATGCGCCAGTTTTCGTAGCGTTTGCATGATTTCCACTGAGTGCTTGATATCCAAGTTATTCAGCGGCTCATCCAAGAAAATGTAATCCGTATCCTGCGCTACAACCATGGCAATGAACGCCATTTGGCGTTGACCACCACTGAGTTGATCCAAGAATTTATCTTGAATGTATTCAATGTCCAGATGGCTCAGGGCTTGATCAATAATCTGATTATCTTCAGCCGTTAGACGTCCCTGACTGTGCGGGAAACGGCCAAACGCCACCAGTTCACGCACGGTAAAGCGCATGTTGATGTTATTGGATTGACGCAATACCGCCAGTTGTTTAGACAGCGATTTCGTGTCCCATTGTGCTAACGGTTTACCGGCAATCAGCACTTCACCTGCATCGCTGTCGGTCAGGCGACTGGCCATGGAGAGTAGGGTACTTTTCCCTGCTCCATTGGGCCCGATGATTGAGGTGACTTCTCCTAATGGAAACAACGCGTCGGCATTTTTGACCACGAAGGCATCGTTATATTTTTTAGATAATCCAGTTAACTTAATCATGATTAATCAAACTTATTGCGSATTAAGAGGAAGAGGAAGTAGCCGCCGCCCRCAAAGTTAATGRTGACGCTGATGGTGGTATCAAACGCGAAGACTTTTTCAATCAGCCATTGGCCGCCCACCAGCAGGACGACCGACAACAGGCTGCCAGCCGTCAGGAGAAAGCGGTGTTGGTAGCCGGTGAAGATCTGACGGGTCAAGCTGACCACAATCAAGCCAAAGAACAGGACCGGACCGACCAATGCGGTGGAAATAGAAACCATCAGCGTAATGGTCATCATCACTTGCATCGTGACTTTTTTTGTATCGACACCCAAACTTTTGGCGTTATCCACGCCCAGCCAGAACACATCCAGCTTGTTCGATAAACGGTACAGATAAGCCAAACACAGTGCGAGCGGCACAATAGACCAATACACCAATTCTTTGTTCACATTGCTGAAGCTGGCGAACATGGTGCTTTGCAGGTTCAGGAACTCGTTAGGATCCAACAGCATGGTGAAGAAGTTGGTGACACTGCCGAACAAGCTGCCGCAGACGATACCGATCAACAGCAGCGTAAAGACATTGCTGTTCTTGCGGCGGAAATAGAAGCCAAACAGCACCATGGCGAAGCTGCTCATGGCCAGCGTGGTGATCATGAAATTAATTTTCGCGTCGATCAGCCATACGCTCATGCTGCCGAACATCACTACGATCATGACTTGAATCATGACATACAGTGAATCAAACCCCAGAATCGACGGGGTTAAGATTCGGTTATTGGTGATGGTCTGAAACACCAACGATGAGCTGGAAATCGCAATCGCTGCCAGCACAATCGCCAAGACTTTCGGTAAACGCAGCGACAGGAAGAACGCATAGTTTTGAGCATTCAGGCCATTACCGATGAAATAACCGATGATTAAGACGCTGAGCACTGCCAGCCCCATTGCTTTATGAGCATCACGCATTTGATTTATCTCGCAGTACCAAGGCGATAAAGATCACCCCACCCACGATGCTGATGATCATGGAGATAGGCATTTCATAAGGGAAAATAATAATACGGCCGATCACATCGCACGCCAGTACCATCATCACGCCCCAGTAGGCGGTCCATGGCAAGTTGCGGCGCATGTTGTCACCCATGTACATCGCCACCAAGTTAGGCACGATCAAGCCAAGGAAGGGGATCACACCAACAATCATGACCACTGACGATGACAGGACCGCGACGATCAAGACGCCAATAAAGACAATTTTTTGGAAGTCGATACCGATGTTCTTTGCAAAGCTTTCGCCGACGCTGGCCGCACTGAATTGGCTGGCAAAGTAGTACGCGATGATGCCTGCTGGTAGTGCCAGATACAGAAATTCGTAGTTACCTTGCAAGACTGAAGCGAAGTTTGCCACGGTCCATGCCGAGAGGGTTTGTACCAAATCGTAACGGTAAGCAATGAACGTGGTAAGCGCAGAAACAACGTTGCCGTACATGATGCCAATCAGCGGGACCAAGACCGCATTTTTAAATTGCAGACGCTGTAAAAATTGCACGAATAACAACGTACCGGCAACGGCAAACACAAAAATGACCGCCAAGTTAGCCCAGCGGCTAAGGTCTGAAAATAGCAGTAAGCTGACAATGTAACCCAGCATGGCGCAGTCAATGGTGCCAGTGGTGTCAGGGGAGGCAAAGCGGTTTTGGCAGATCTGCTGCATGATCAGACCGGCGATGCTCAAACCGGCACCGGCTAAGCAAATGGCCAATAAACGGGGTAAACGGCTAGAAAAAAGAATCGATTGGGCGTGACTGTCACCGGCCAAGAAACTTTGGGGAGTAATGTCGGCGACACCCACAAACAGGGAGGCGCTGCCCAGCAACAAAAGGGCGCATAAGGCCGCGAGATATTTTAGGTTCTGCATAGTACAACAACGCCCGGCCAAGGCCGGGCTAGTAAGTCAAATTAGTGGGCTGTTTTCGGGGTGAAAACAGCGTTCATGTCATCAATCATCATTTGTGTTGCATCCATACCGGCGATGGTTAAGTACCAAGCGGTTGGATTCAGGTACACAATGCGGTTGTTTTTATATGCCGGTGTACTTTTGATTAATGGGTTATCAAACAGGATTTTGGCTTTACCGGTGCTGGTGCCGATAGCTTGTTCGCGGTCAAGAATGAACAGAACGTCCGGTGCGGCTTCTGCAATAAATTCAAACGAAATCAGGTTACCGTGCGGGTTCGTTGAGGTCGACCCTTTCGCTTCATCAAAACCGAATTCATTGAAAATGACAGAGAAGCGACCTTCACGGCCAAACATCGACACATTGTTACCGTTGTTCATGACGGCCAGTGTGTTGAAATCGTGCTTGTCTACTTCAGCGCGGATAGCCGCAAACTGCGTTTGTGTCTCGGTAATGTAGTCTTCAACTGCTTGTTCTTTGTTGAAGATTTTACCGAGCATACGCCAATTGCGCTGGGTATCTTTCCAGTAATTACCGTATTCGATGGTGTACATCACGGTTGGGGCAATGCTTGAAAGGGTAGGGTAAGCATCCACCATGCGTGCTTCAGCGATGATCACATCAGGCTGCAGCGTGAAGATTTTTTCGTAGTCGACTTCTTTCATGCTGCCGACGTGTACGATGTCTTTTTTAGCAAAATCAGTTAGGTACGCAGGAAGCAAGGTAGTGACTGCGCCGACCGGTTTTACGCCTAAACGGTGTAATACATCGAGGCTGCCGTTTCCGCCGACCACAATAACGCGTTTTGGCGTATCAGGGATCACCGTCTTGCCCATGACATGGTTAACAGTGATGGATTCAGCACTCACTAGCGGACTGCCAATGAAACTGCTGAGCAAAAGAACGGTTTTGAACAAAGTCGATACGCGCGGCATAACTATCCTGTGAATGCTAACAAATAAGAATCATTCGCATATTACATCAGGAATGAGAATGGTTTGTATTGTTTTTTGATAATTGAAAAATTTATTTGATCTTGATCAATAATTTTTTGTTCTTTTGACTAAGAAATACACAGCACAGAACACTATTGTTTGCGTTTTCCCTTTTTATTGAGTGGTCTAGCTCGCAGACACAGTAAAAGACCGGTGCAAAAAAGTGATAATCGACTAACGGGCGAGATATCGGCAAGAGAGATAGGCGAGATATATAGGTGGGAGAGATCACCGAGAGGGGAAAGAAGAGAGAGTGACAGTGAGCAGGTTATACTCAGAGTAAGGCGAGAGCCAGTTTCGATACATCGTATCCTGTATGTGAGTTATCTATCGACAGTGAGGCAATGATCATGACATTTTTGATTTCGTGGCAGATCTACCAAGGACGCACCCATGAGGTGCTGGCACACTTTGCACAGCTGACCCAAGAACAAGACAAGACCCTGATGGGGGATGATATTACCCTGATTGGGCGCTGGCATGATGTGGTCAGTGGTGCTGGCGTGTGCGTGGTGGAATCGAACAGCATTGAGGCCGTCACCGCATACGCACTGCGTTGGAATAACGACATGGACATTTCGGTACAACCCGTGATTGATGACGCCGTCGCCAGAGTGCTGGGTAACACCTTGTTAGTATAATCGCGAAAGGGGGAGGGAAGTCCCCGGATGAATGAACGAAAAATGCTACGTTGATCGTGGCATTTTTTATGTTCATGGCGAACAAATCTTGTAATACGTTCCGAAAAGGCGCACAAATTTCTCATAACAGGTATGTAGGTGACGCATTACCATGAGAAATTCGCGATACGAAGAATACACCCCCTTGATCCCATGGTAATCTGCTTTCGTACCTTGTTGAGACGTTGTCTTTATGACGTGTTATCGCAAGGAACCTGTTAATAGCACAACCAGGAGGTCACGATGAATCGCATCCATCCTAAAGCCTTGTACGGCAGCAAGTGGACCAAAACCCAGATAGAAGGAAAAGAGCGGCATTTTATGGTGATTGATGTTGAGTTTGATGAACATCAAAAAGTGACGCGCTGCCTGATTCAAGCGGTGATCAACCATCGTTTTTTCCCTATTGATTGGCGTGATCTGAAAAATCAAGAAAACTGGATCATGGGCTGGAAATAGCCCTGCCTTGCTCTCCTCAAGTGGTGCCCCGTGCAGTGGGGAGAGTGTCATCCTCCCCCCGTTATGTTGTTTCGCCACCTTCTCCTCGCGTTCATGTTGTCGTAAATGTTCAATGCATGGTGAAAACTTGTGTATATACTCGCGTCCATAATAACGATGAGAACGATCCACAATGAATAATTTTGATGCACTGCGCCAAGGCCACGCGATTTCTTTGACTGACGATTACAACATGGCGCTGATCCGTCCTGCTGACATGGCGGACATTTTGGTGATGCTGGATAACCCTAACGTTGCGCAGTATCTTTTCTTTGCCCCTGCGCCAGAAGCGCTTTACCACGGCTTCTTTGGCCCAATTATTGAAGATACAGAAATGGCCATTACCGAAGATCGTTGGCCAGAACACCCAACCGTGATTGTCCGCGATCAGCAAGGTCGCTACATGGGCATGGGGGGGTTAGCACAAGTCATGTTGTTACCGGGCAATATGGAAGTGGGCTATCAATTGTCTGAACATGCGTGGGGCAAAGGTATTGCGACCGCGGTTTGCCGCACTTTGACGCAGTTGGCCTTCACTACCTTGGATGTGCATAAGCTGACGGCTGATTGCTACGGACAAAATATCGGGTCGTACAAAACGATGGAAAAATGCGGTTTCCGTGCGGAAGGGCGTTTGACGGGCTATTACAAAGTGGCGGGGGGTGTCGATGACCGCTTGTTTTATGGCATGGCGGCAGCTGAATTTGCCAATTTGTAATACGTGAATGTGAAATAAGCAGGGCGAATCGATGATCCGCCCTGTTTTTTTTATGCTTATTCTGGTGCGGTTTTGGGTTGCGTGAAACCGCCATACAGATCCATGCGGCGATGACGCAAGTTCGTCACTGAGCCTTCAGTGTTCAACTCTTTCAGTTTGCTGAGGTCCACATCCGCAAAAATAATCATCTCGGTATTCGGGCTGGCTTCGGTGAGTGTCGCATCGTGCGGGAAGTAAATGTCTGACGGGGAGAAGACCGCCGACTGGGCATACTGAATATCCACATTGTCGACGCGCGGTAAATTACCGACACTGCCGCCAATGGCCACATAACATTCGTTTTCAATAGCACGGGCTTGTGAGCAGAGTCGTACACGGAGGTAGCCATTTTTGGTGTCTGTCCAAAATGGCACAAACAGAATTTGTACCCCTTGTTCTGCCATAATGCGGCCTAACTCTGGGAATTCAGAGTCATAACAGATCAAGATGCCCACGCGTCCTGCATCAGTTTCAAATACCTTGACCTCATTACCGCCGTCAATGACCCAATCTTTCACTTCATGCGGGGTAATGTGGATTTTGTATTGGGCGTTAATTTCGCCATCACGTTGCAATAAGTAGGAGACGTTAAAGAGTTTCCCATCTTCAATCACCGGCATACTGCCCGCAATGATATTGATGTTATACGTGACCGCCATTTGCGAGAAACGTTGTTTAATTTCTTCACTGAAACTGGCAAGAAAACGAATCGCTTCCACGGAATTATGTTCGTTATTCAGCCCCATTAACGGCGCATTGAAAAATTCAGGAAACAGCGCAAAGTCGGCTTTGTATTTTGACAGTGAAGAGATGAAAAATTCCGCTTGGTCGAGGAAGTCTTCCAAATCGTTCATTGCGCGCATTTGCCATTGCACCACGCCAATGCGGACCAAGTTTTTCTCTACATCGTGGATAGACTGTACGTCTTCTTCGTAGAAGAAGTTATCCCATTCTAATAACGTGGCATAGCCATTCGATGCGTTATCTTCCGGAAGATAACCCCGCATGATGCGCTTTACGTCAAAGTCATTGGCTAACTGGAACGACAGGATAGGATCATGCAGTTCGCGGCGTTTCACTTTATCGATGTAATCGGGCACTGACAGGGTATCGGCATGCAGGTGGTAATTAGGGATGCGACCACCGGCCAAAATGGCCTTAAAGTTGTGGGTTCGGCACAGTTCTTTACGGGCATCATACAAGCGTCGGCCCAAGCGCAGGCCACGGTAATCCGGGTGCACAAAGACATCTAAACCATACATGGCATCACCGGTCACTTCATTTTGTATCACATTATTTTCATTAATAATGTCGGTGTACAGGTGCGGGAGAGAGAAGCGGTTATAGTTCACCTTAATGGTTAATGCTGCCCCGACGATTTTACCGTTGTATTCAATGCAGACCTGTCCATCGGGAAACTGATGGATCAAATCCATGATGGTCAAGCGAGGCCATGCACCGCCCACGTCATGAAAAACTAGATTCATGAGTTCGGAGAGTTCTTGGTAGTCGGTGGGTTCGATGGTGCGTAAAGAAAGTTTCGGTGAGTTATCGTCCATTTTAACCTTGTCCATGTTACAAACTACGGAAAAGAATGCCACAAAGACGTTGAAGTTAGTATATCGGCCTGTCACATTTTGATTACATGCGATCTTCTGCGGAGACAAAGGATGCCTCGCCATGCTTTTGACGCTGAGTGCGTGTATTCACCTCTCCTTATTCTTATTGTTTTAATTTTTTGCGAATGATTGAATAAAACGCAAATAGTTATGGGGAAGAAAAGGTGTGTTCTTTGATGCCATTATGACACATAGCAATCGGTTGCTATCGGGGGGGGATGAAACAGGATGGCTTTATGCTCTGTGGTAACGGTTAAACTTTTCGTTTATGGGTAATAAAACGATATTTTATATTGTTTATAAATA
>NZ_JAKJSN010000066.1:0-27259 GCF_050337005.1 Photobacterium japonica
TGCCAGTACGTGAACGCCAAAAAGGCAACGGCTAACAGCACGATAACGCTCATGCCCCACCATCCCCAAGCCAGAGGCCAAAAACCAGGGGCTTCAGGGAGGTGAATGTCAGCCAGCGGCAATAACGGTGTGGTTGATGGATTAGCCATTGAACCCTCCCTCTTGCGATGAACGATGTTGCGATGCACTAAAGCCCAGTTGCTGCATGAGCGGTTGCGCGGCGGAAAGCAGATGTAATGGAATGGCTAACCGCTTGCAGAGTGCTTGCAAGAACTGCTGATGCGCGTGGTATTGCTGGTTTAAACCTTCACGGGTACGTGCCGCGGAAAAGTCGAGCCAGGTTGCTTGCTGGTTATCGGTTACGTATTCGATACCGTTGAAGGTCGTTTGACCACGCTCCAGAGGGTCATAAACATGCACAAACTGGATGCGATTATGCTGCCGGAGTTGGCTTAGCCGACGTTGGTCTGAATCCGTTAACTGGTAAAAATCACTCAGAATGACAATTTCACTGCCTTTGGGACAAAGGTGGTGAAGGTGTTTCAAGGCATCTGAAAACGGCAGCAGTGATGTTGGTGCTTGTAAGGCATTTTCACTGACACGCTGGTGAGCGGCAATCATTGCATTAATGACACTGAGCGGACCTTGTTGGCGTCCTGTTGGCTTGCAATCCACCAGCTGATGCCCATCGTAGATAATGGCCCCAATGCGATCCTTCTCACTGACCGCAAGCCAACTGAGTAAGCTGGCAAAATGTGCCGCTTGAACAGATTTCAACAGCAACTGAGAGCCAAAACACATGCTTGCATTAAGGTCGATCAACAACATAACGGGCTGTTCGCGTTCTTCAGTGAACAACTTGGTGTGGGTTTTTCCTGTACGGGCCGTGACACGCCAATCGATGGCGCGAATGTCATCCCCCGGTTGGTAGGGACGCACTTCGGAGAAGTTCATGCCCCGACCTTTACGGCGACTTTGATGCTGACCATTCAGCTGCGACCAAACGCTTTGCGCTGGCGGAAGCCAGCGCACGGATTGATTTTTGTATTGTAACAGCTCAGCCAGACACAAATTGACACCATCACTGTGTAAAGGCAGTGCTGGGGTCGGTGTGTGTGTTGTCATGCGCAAGCCACCTGTGCAATCAAGTGTTCAACAATCGTATCGGCCGCGATACCTTCAGCCTGTGCTTCATAGCTACGAAGCAGGCGATGGCGCAATACAGGGTATGCCATGGCTTGTACGTCTTCCGGGGTCACATAATCACGCCCAGAGATCCACGCATGAGCACGGGCACAGCGGTCTAAGGCCAAGGTAGCACGCGGGCTGACGCCCATTTGTAACCAACCAGCTAATTGTTCGCTGTAACGGTTTGGTTCACGTGTCGCCATGATTAAACGAATAATGTATTGCTCGACATCGTCCGCCATATGAATCGTCAGCACTTCTTTGCGGGCGGTGAAAATATCTTGCTGGCTTATGTGGACTGACTCGGTCGGTGCGACACCCAGGGCTTCACCGCGGTTTAGACGCAAAATGTCCAGTTCACTGGCCGCATTCGGGTAGTTCACATTCAACTGCAATAAGAAACGGTCAAGTTGGGCTTCTGGCAGTGGGTAAGTCCCTTCTTGCTCTATCGGGTTCTGTGTCGCCATCACCAAGAACAAATCAGGCAGCGGGTAGGTTTTTTTACCGGCCGTGATTTGCTTTTCAGCCATGGCTTCTAACATTGCAGCCTGTACTTTGGCTGGGGCGCGGTTAATTTCATCGGCCAGTAGCAGGGCATTAAAAATAGGGCCTTGTTGAAAGATAAACTCGCCGGTTTCAGGGCGATAAATATCAGTACCGGTTAAATCGGCGGGTAGCAGGTCGGGGGTAAATTGAATGCGGTGAAATTGTCCTTCAATACAATCTGAAAGCACTTTGACGGCACGGGTTTTTGCCAGACCGGGAGGGCCTTCAACCAGAATATGCCCATCTGCCAGTAAGGCAATCATTAACTGTTTAACAAGATCAGGCTGACCAATAACCTGAGAATTCAGGTATGTCTGAAGGCGTTGGAATGTAGATGTCAACATGGATGGAATGTGTCCTTTAATAAAACAGTCAGAAACAATATACCCAAGCTACCTCAAGCTATGTGCATCAATAATGAGTGATCGCATTTATGTTGAGCATATAACGCCTATTCATCGGCGTCTGAAGTTGCTTGGGTATATAGCGATTATCTCTTAAGTGTAAGTGATTGAGATACGTTAGCTATATGGTCTGTGAGACTGAATCTAAAGGGTTAAGTTCCTCTTCTGCGATCAATGGTAGCCTGTCTGGTTGTTTTTTAGACGATGGTGCATGTTTTGTATGTTTCAATAGCGCATATTTGTGTTTACCGTGTCACATTTTAGAACATTCGTTAGTCTGATATCCCCCAATAATACGCCTCAATCACCTCCTATACGCCTCAATTTATCCTGTCTTTTACTGCTGCATAACGACCCAGATTGCAGTAACCAAGGGAGATCATTTCTGTCATTGATTGTACGCATTTTAAGCTATCTATATGATTTTTAGGTATTAACAAGGTATTCGGTTAGCGCACAGTGAAAAACAACAATATTGACACAATTAAAGATTAAACCTGTTTCAAACTGTAAGTGTGATTCTATTCAGGAATATTGGTATGACCATGAATGCTTTGTGTTGATATTAATATGTGCATGTGTTCTTATAATATTTATGCAATGCAACAGTCACTAAAGTGTCTTTATAGCTAGCTAGGATGCAAATTAAAGAAACATGTGAACTGAATAAACGTTCATGTTGGTTAGTGATTTTCACAGCAATGTCTTGCTAAGTTATTGTTAATGAGAATCAAGGTCGTTATCGCGATGAAATGGAGTCTTCTGAAATGAGTAAAAATGCATTAGTAACTGGTGCGAAGGGTGGTATTGGTTCGTCGATTACCAAAGGATTGGTTGACGCAGGGTTTCGCGTTATTGCAACGTATTATCCAAATGGTGAAGCCAAAGCAAAGGAATGGTTTAAAGAGAATAATTATTCAGAAGATCAGGTTCGTCTTTTCCCATTAGATGTTACAGATACCGCTTACTGCCAAGAAGCGCTGGCAACATTATTGCAGGAAGAAGGTAACATTGACGTGTTGGTCAACAATGCAGGGATCACACGTGACACAACCTTTAAACGTATGACGAAAGAGCAGTGGGATGACGTTATTTCCACCAACCTCAATAGTCTATTTAATGTGACACAGCCACTTTTCGCCGCAATGTGTGAGCGTGGTAATGCGCGAATCATCAATATCACGTCAGTAAACGGTCTGAAAGGCCAGTTTGGTCAAGCCAACTATTCTGCAGCGAAAGCGGGCATGATTGGTTTCACCAAAGCCTTAGCAGCAGAAGGTGCACGTTCTGGTGTTACTGTGAACGCGATTGCCCCTGGTTACACTGGCACGCCAATGGTTGAAGCCATCAAGCCAGAAGTCCTTGATAGCATTAAAGCCGAAATTCCAATGAAACGCCTTGCTGCACCAGCGGAAGTGGCAGCAGCCGTTACATTCTTAGCAAGCGACGCAGCAGCCTACATCACTGGCGAAACATTGTCAGTGAATGGCGGTTTGTACATGCACTAATTCTGCACATTGAATTAATTAAGTGATAGTGAAAGGACGCAAGTAATCATGACCAAAGTATATATTGTTGCTGCAAAACGTACGCCTCTGGGTAGCTTTAACGGTGCATTGAAATCCGTGCCGGCTGCACAACTTGCTGCTGTCGCAATCAAAGCGGCACTGGAAGAAGCCAAAATTGATCCGACCAATCTTGATGAAGTAATTCTGGGGAACGTTGTTGGTGCCGGTCAAGGAATGGGCCCAGGTCGTCAAGCCGCGATTTATGCAGGTATCCCACAAGAAGTACCCGCTTACAGCCTAAATATGGTGTGTGGTTCAGGCATGAAAGCCGTTATGGATGCGGCAGCACACATTAAAGCAGGCGATGCAGACCTTGTTGTGGCTGCGGGTGCGGAAAACATGTCTCAAATTCCATTCTGCGCGTCGTCTGCCATTCGTGACGGGCAAAAAATGGGTAACCTAGAACTGACTGACTTGTTGGTTGCTGATGGTTTGACGGATGTCTTCAACAACTACCACATGGGTGTGACGGCGGAAAACGTGGTCGAAAAAGTAGGCCTGACCCGTGAACAGCAAGATAACTTTGCACTGGCGAGCCAGCAAAAAGCCGTTGCTGCGATTGAGCAGGGTAAATTTGCTGAGGAAATCGCACCTGTAGAAGTGACAGTACGTCGTCAAACAAGCGTTGTGGATACTGATGAATATCCAAAAGCCGATGCGAGCATTGAAGGGTTAGCGAAATTGCGTCCAGCCTTTAAGCGTGAAGGCGGTTCAGTAACTGCCGGTAATGCATCAGGCATTAACGACGGTGCGAGTGCCATCATTGTTGCCTCTGAAGCAGCCGTTGCTAAATATGGTCTGACACCACTTGCAGAAGTTGAAAGCTATGCACAAGCAGGTGTTGCCCCTGAAATTATGGGCTTAGGTCCGGTTCCTGCGGTTGTTAAAGCTCTTGATAAAGCGAACTTGTCACTCGATTCTGTCGGCTTGTTTGAATTTAATGAAGCCTTTGCAGGACAAGCATTGGGTGTATTGCATGAATTAGCGGATGAGCTAAACGTGAAGGTTGAAGACCTTGCGGAACGCTCAAACGTAAACGGTGGCGCGATCGCCCTTGGTCACCCATTGGGTGCATCAGGCAACCGTATTTTGGTGAGCCTGCTTCATGAAATGCGCCGTCGTGGTACAGAGCACGGCCTAGCTACCTTATGTGTAGGTGGCGGCATGGGTACAGCAGTTGTTTTGAAACGCGTTTAATTAAACCAGTATTGTGCCTGATATTGAATAATGCAGGCACACAGAAAAAATTACTTACTATGAAGGAAAAAGCTATGTATACGGATATGTTCAAGTCTTTCTCTGAGCAAACAGAAAAATCTCTGGCACCTTATGTGAAATTCAACAAGCTATTCACTAAGAATGTAGAAGAGCTAACTGAGCTACAACTTGCTGCAGTTCGTGCTTACACTGACCTAGGTCTATCTCAGCTGAAAGCCGTGAGCGAAGTAAAAGATGTACAGTCTTTTGCTGAGTTCAACAGCCAGCAGCTTGAAACATTGACTAAGCTTTCTCAGCAGCTTATCGATGACAGCAATAAATTCTCAGCAGTTGCACAGACGTTTAAAACTGAAGTTGAAGAGCTTGTTGCAGAAAATGTAAACCAAGTAACTCCAGCTTAATGACATGACCACAGAGCCGTCCCAGTATTGGGGCGGCTTTATTAGTCCTAATATAGAGGTCATTGTAATGAACCATAACTTCTTTTCGGACTACTTTGCCAAGCTCCATGAAATGAACCAAATGTGGTGGAAGGAGCTGGATTCCGGCAAGGCAGCCATCAACAGTCCCCTAAATAAAGCACTGAACGAACTTAGCTTTGAAGATACAACGAAGCTATTAGAAAAAGCCGCAACACAGCCTGCTGTGCTTGCGAAAGTGCAAATGGACTGGTGGGATAACCAATTAAAGATTTGGCAGAACGTCACGATGAATAATGGTGACGGTGATGCATTAATTAAGCCTGAGAAAGATGATAAGCGCTTCATGGACCCTGCTTGGGAAAATGAGGCGTTTTACAATTATATCAAGCAATCATATTTGCTATTCAGTAATACAATGAAAGACACGATCGATTCTATTGATGGAATCGATGATAATGCGAAAGAACGTTTGAGCTTCTTTTCACGTCAAGCGATTAACGCACTGTCTCCAACGAACTTTGTCACCACTAACCCAGAGTTAGCGAAGTTGACTGTGGAAAGTAACGGCCAGAACTTGGTTAAGGGAATGGAGTTACTTCAGCAGGATATTCAATCCAGTGCCGACGTACTTAAAATTCGCATGACCAATGACGGTGCTTTCCATCTGGGTGAAAACGTGGCGAATACGCCGGGCGATGTGGTTTACAAAAACCACCTGTTTGAGCTGATTCAATACAAACCGACGACTGAAAAAGTCAATGCGACGCCATTGTTGATCGTGCCGCCCTTCATTAATAAATATTATATCTTGGATCTTCGTGAGAAGAACTCCATGGTGCGCTGGCTGGTAGAGCAAGGGCATACGGTATTTATGATGTCGTGGCGAAATCCAGATGCCAGCATGTTTGACATCGACTTTGATGACTACGTGGTAGACGGTGTGGTAAAAGCCGTTGACGTGATTGAAGAAGTGACTGGCGAGAAGCAAATCAATGCAGCGGGTTATTGCATTGGTGGTACGCTGCTTGCCATTACGTTGGCTTATAAGTCGGCGAAGCGCATGCGCAGCCGTATTAAGTCAGCCACGTTCTTCACGACGTTGTTGGATTTCTCTCAACCAGGGGAAATCGGTGCTTACATCAATGACCCGATCATTTCGGCGATTGAAGCACAAAATGAAGCAAAAGGGTACATGGATGGGCGTTCACTCAGTGTGACGTTTAGCCTTCTGCGTGAAAACAGCCTGTATTGGAACTACTACATCAATAATTACCTGAAAGGTAACAGCCCAATTGATTTCGATCTGTTGTACTGGAATGGTGATAGTACCAATGTGGCCGTGGCATGTCATAGCACCTTATTGCGTCAATTCTATTTGGAAAACCGTCTGATTGATCCGAAAGGCTACAAAATAAATGGCGTGTATATTGATCTGAAGAAGATCAAAATCCCGACTTACTTTATTTCTACCCAAGAAGATCATATTGCTCTATGGCAAGGTACATACCGCGGCGCGAAGACCCTGGGGGGTAAATCGACGTTTGTATTGGGTGAATCTGGACATATTGCAGGGATTGTTAACCATCCAACGAAGAATAAATATGGCTTCTGGACGAACGACAAAGCCGTTACGGACCCTGATGCATGGCTGGATGGCGCGAAGCGTCAAGAAGGTTCATGGTGGGGGCATTGGGACAACTGGTTAGCTGGGTTTGAAACCGAGGAACAAGTTGAACCACGTCAAGCGGGGAGCGAACAATTCCCTGTGAGAGCCAATGCACCGGGTGATTATGTTCTGCAGAAATTGCCTATTGAAGTGTCTAACGCGATGAGCGACAAAAAGGAAAAAGCGGTTAACTAACCGTTTTCTCCACTCGCTGTCATGTTGATATAGCGACTCAAAAACCAGTGCTGAGCACTGGTTTTTTTATGCCTGTGTTTTAAGCAAAAGGGAACGGCAAGATAGCAATCTAACAACGGGGCGGGGTAATAATGAAAAAGATGAAAACAGCCAGTTGATGGGGTCAACTGGCTGTCTGTCTAGAATAAATGGGGATCAATATAGCGTCGTCATTCTGACTTGGTCGGTGCTAAGCTGCCGAACTGGTGGCAAACAGATCCGCAGGGATTGGCATCGCCGTTAATTGCGGAGATATGATCAGATCCGCCTCGGTAACCGCTTGAATCTCATCCAACGTGACACCGGGGGCGAGTTCAATCAGCATCATGCCTTTCGGGGTAATCTCAATTACACCAAATTCGGTGATGATTAAATCGACCTGATTGGCCGCCGTCAGTGGTAGCGAACACTGTTTTAACAGCTTTGGCTGCCCTTTAACGGTGTGCTCCATAGCAACAATGACTTTCTTCGCGCCAACCACGAGATCCATCGCGCCGCCCATACCGGGTACCATTTTGCCTGGAATGATCCAGTTGGCTAGATTGCCGTGCTGATCCACTTGCAACGCGCCAAGTACGGTCACATCGACGTGACCACCACGGATGATCGTGAACGAATCGGCACTGTTGAAATAGCATGCACCGGTGGTTGCCGTGATAGGCTGGCCACCCGCATTCACCAAATCAGGATCACGGGTGGCGTCAGTCGCCATCTCCCCAATCCCAATCAGACCATTTTCAGATTGCAGTAAAATTTCGATGTCGCGACTTGTTTCGTTCGCCACAAGCGAAGGCAGGCCAATCCCCAAGTTCACCACGTCGCCGTCGTTGAGTTCTTGCGCCACACGCCAAGCAATCATGCGGCGAACTTGTTGTTTATCTCGTACGATAGTCATGATTAGGCTCCTTGATAAATATGATTCACGAAAAGGCTAGGGGTATGTACGCATTCCGGTTCAATGTCACCGGTATTCACGAGATTTTCCGCTTCAACCACCACAATGTCAGCGGCCGTTGCCATCATTGGGTTGAAGTTCTGGGTGGTACGCTTGTAAAACACATTGCCTTTGTGGTCGACAATCGAACCACGAATGAAGGCTAAGTCAGCACGCAGTGGTTTTTCCAATAAGAAGTCTTTGCCATCAATGGTGATCACGTCTTTGCCTTCTGCAACCAGTGTACCGAGTCCCGTCGGAGTCAGCACGCCGCCTAAGCCCGCGCCCGCGGCACGGATGCGCTCGGCCAGCGTGCCTTGGGGGACTAACTCCACCTCGAGCTCGCCGCTATTCATGAGTGCGCCTGTCTCTGGGTTGGTACCAATGTGCGACGCATACAGCTTGCGAATACGTTTGGCACGAATTAAGCGGCCGGATCCGGTTTCAGGCGTGCCGGTATCGGTGCTGATCAGGGTCAGGTTTTTCACCCCAGATTCAAGGATGATATCAATCAAGCCTTCAGGGGCACCATTGGCCATAAAGCCGCCAATCATAATGGTCATATCATCACGCAGTAGCGCAGCAATATCTTGAGCAGAAATGTGTTTTTTCATGGAAGATGGCTCCTTTATGCAAAATCGCAACGGCGAAGGATAACTGCGGTGCCCATGCCGCCCCCGATACACAGGGAAGCGAGGCCATAGTCGTGGCCAGCACGGTGCATTTCATAAATCAAACTGGTGAGAATACGGTTGCCAGAAGCACCCAATGGATGACCCAGAGCGATGGCCCCACCATTGACATTGGTGTGCGCGGCAAGCCAATTAGGATCAACATCATGTTGTTCGCACAAGCCTTTCATCACGCCTAAGGCTTGCGCTGCAAAGGCTTCATTCAATTCAAGACACGTAATGTCTATGAGGGCGAGATTTGTTTTCTCTAATGCATTAGCAATGGCGGGCACCGGACCCAATCCCATCACTTTGGGGGAGACTCCGGCTTGCCCACAGGCGACAATTTCAGCCAGTGGATGCAAATTATGACGCGCAACGGCAGCTGCCGACGCCAAGATAATGGCCGAGGCGCCATCGTTAATGCCTGACGCATTACCGGCCGTTACGCTGCCTTCTTTATTGAATGCCGGGCGCAAGGCTTGCAGCTTTTCAAAGGTGGTATCTGCTTTCGGGTACTCATCTTGTTCAACGGTGTATTGTTGACGGCGAAAGTCCACGGTGACAGGTTCAATCTCGGTCTGAAAACCGTGAGATTGCATGGCTGCTGCGGCTTTTTGCTGGCTGGCAACGGCATACGCATCCTGCGCGTCACGTGAAATGTCGTATAACGCCGCGATGTTTTCTGCTGTGTTTCCCATGTGGTATTGGTTAAACACATCTGTCAGGCCATCTTTAATGATGCTGTCTTCCAGCATCTGATTGCCCATTTTCACGCCTTGACGAAGCTGGCTAGATGAAATGAACGGAGCTTGTGACATGCTTTCCATCCCACATGCCACCACAATATCAGCCTCGCCAGCACGAATGTGGCTTACGCCATCCATCACGGTTTTCATGCCACTGCCACAGATCATATTCAGGGTATATGCCGGAACAGTCTCTGGGATCCCTGCAAGGATAGCGGCTTGGCGGCCCGGCCCCATCCCGATGCCCGCGCTGAGTACGTTACCCGCAATGACTTCATCGATGAAATCGGGCGACAGTTCGCACTGGGTCAATGCGGCTTTGATCGCGGTTGCACCGAGCTGCGGCGCAGAAAGAGGGGCCAGTGCGCCATTGAAAGCACCAATGGGCGTACGTTTAGCGGCGACGATATAAACAGGTTCCATACTACATCCTGTAATTGATTAACGAGGTTGCAATCAGTCTACGGATCCCCATCGTCAGAGTGTTATAGCCAATGTTTCAAATCATATTTGCGTAAATGCAAAAATAGGATGAGGGGTAGGTCACGTCACCGCTGTCCATTTCCACCTACTCTGGGTGTATTACGTGTTTGCCGCAGTATGAGCAGATCAGGGTTTCTACTACGAAAGGATAAATACCATGAGCTATATACTTGCATGCGCGCCATGCTGTTGGGGCGTTGAATCATCAGATAATCCACACAACCCAGATTGGATGAAAGTACTGACCGAAACGCGCTTGGCGGGTTATTTCGGCACAGAGCTTGGCCCATACGGTTTTCTGCCGTTAGATGCCGATGTGATCAACACCGCGTTGTTCCACAAAGAGCTCGATGTGTGCGCAGGAACGATTTTTGAGCCCTTGTCAGATCCGCGCCACTACGAAGAAATCATCAATAAAACCAAACGTCTTTGTGGTTTGTTAGAAAATATCGGGTGTGAGAAATTAGTCGTGATTGATTGCGTGAATGACATCCGTAGCCAATTTGCAGGCATGTCTGATCGTGCGCCACGGCTTGATGCCCCACATTGGATACACATGATGGATACGATTCGCGAAATCAGCGCGATAGCCAAGCAGCACAAAATACGTGCGGTGGTGCATCCGCATGCCGGCGGATATATCGAATATCAAGATGAAATCGACCGTGCATTACACGATCTGCCACACAGTGACGTAGGGTTATGCCTAGATACCGGCCACCTGTATTACGCCGGTATGGATCCCGCACAGAGCCTTATCGACTATGCCGATCGTCTTGAATATGTCCATTTTAAAGACGTGAATAAAGCCCGATTAGACGCGGCGATTGAACAGCAAGTTGGCTTCTGGCAAGCCTGCGCAGATGGCGTGATGTGCCCATTAGGGCAAGGGGCGATTGACTATCAACAGGTTGCCGCAGCGCTGTCTAGCATTGGCTATCATGGTTGGATCACCATAGAGCAAGAGCGTGATCCGCGTAATGCCGACACCACACTGCAAGACATTAAACAAAGTCGCCAGTTTTTGATTGAAAGTGGGTTGGCGTTATAGCGCAAACCGATCATACCGAATTCGATGTAGATTGATTTAAGGAAGTAATCATGAATGTAAAGGTAGCTTGTGCCCCTTGTTGCTGGGGCGTCGAAACATCAGAACTCAGTAATAATCCAAGCTGGGGACGCATTTTAGTGGAAGCGCGTGAAGCGGGATATGAAGGGATAGAACTGGGCCCCATTGGTTATTTCCCTGATGATCCCGAGGTGTTAAAAAGTGCGTTAAGAATCCGAGGCTTGAAAGCCTGTGCGGGTAATTTGCATGAACATTTCAGCGATCCCGATGCGCACGACCGCATTGTGGCGAAAGCAGAAAAAGAAGTGTGCCGCCTTGCTGCGATTGGCGTCGACAAGCTACTGATCATGGACACCGCGAATGCGATTCGCGATGCTTACATCGGACACGGTGTGATTGCACCGCGTTTAAGTAAAGATAAACAAGCGGCGATGATCGCGACAATATTGGCGGTGGTTGCCGTTGCAGAAAAACAGGCCATTCGTGTGTTATTGCACCCAAGTTCGGGCGGGTATGTGGCCTTTGAAGATGAGATTGCGGCCGTGATGAGCGCAATCTCTGCTGAAAAGTTAGGACTGTGTCTGGATGTCGGCCATTTATATATTGATGGCATGAAACCCGATGTCATGATCCGCCGCTATGCTGCGCGATTGGAGCATGTTCACCTGAAAGACATTGATGCCCAGCAGTTACATAACGCGTTGCGTGATCGTTGTGGTATCAGTCAGGCGTATTGTCAGGCGCTCACGCGACCATTAGGGCAAGGAAATATTAAGTTGGCTGATATCTGGACGTTGCTGCAACAGATTAACTACCAAGGCTGGCTGGTGGTTGAGCAAGAGCGTCCGGTGTATAACACTGAAAACGTGAAGCGAGATTTGGTGCAGAGCCGCGCTTATTTGTCTGAGTGTGGTGTGTAATGTAAATGCTCGTCACTGACCCTTGGTTTTATATCACGGCAGTACCTGCGGTATTGATATATGGGATCGGTAAAGGCGGTTTAGGCGGTGCGTTGGGGATCATTGCCGTGCCATTAATGGCATTGGTCGTGTCGCCAACGCAAGCTGCGGCGATTTTACTACCGATTTTATGCGTGATGGATGCATTTGCCGTAAAGCAGCATTATCGACATGCTGATTATACGATTTTGAAACAGATGTTACCGGGCTCATTGCTGGGTGTCTTTCTTGCGGGGGTATTTTTAAGTGTCACGCCAGAGGCGGGATTGAAGTTGCTGATCGGCGGATTGTCACTGCTGTTTTGTGTGCAATACCTGTTTCAACAAGGTGATCCTGCACCGAAAAAGCCGGGTGGCATCAGTGCCTGGTGGTGGAGTGGATTAGGGGGCTTTTCCAGTACCGCGATTCATGCGGGCGGAGGGCCGGCCAGCATTTATCTTCTGCCATTGAAATTACAAAAGGTCACGTTGATTGCCACCATGGCAGTGTTATTTGCCATTATCAACCTGTTCAAATTGATCCCGTATACCTTACTGGGTGAGTTTGATCGAACGAACGTATTGACCGCGTTGGTCTTGATGCCTTTAGCGCCGGTTGGCGTATACATGGGCGTCTGGTTGTTACACCGTGTGAGTCAGACAGGGGTGTACCGCTTGTGTTACCTGTTTTTGTTTATCTCGGGTATTAAGCTGTTCTTCGATGGCTTGGCCGCCAGTACTTTCGTTTAAATGTGCCTTTTAAATGACTTTACTGATCATCGAATAGCGGGTTGAAACCTGTCGTCGTCAAGACGAAAGAAAAGGAATGTTGTCGCAATACTAACGAGTCACATCGTGTTTGGGCTGGATAACGTGTTACACATCTGTGTGGGGCGTATATCCGGCCCTTTTTTTTATCCCCTTCATAGCGAACGAAAGATGGCGAACGAGAGATGAATCGCAGGGATCATGACAAAATATTAATGATCTTTGTCTGGCTGATAGGATCCTTGCGGTGAATGCGGTGAATGCGGTGAATACCGCGTCGTTGTACGCAGAGTAAAGAAGGAGATCACGCGTTGGGTGTTCTATCAATCACGGCCATGGTGCTTTATGGCGTTGTTATTTGTCTGGGAGCCGTAGTGGGCACTTGTACGCAAGGCGATGATGGGCGGTTTTACGCCTCAGTGCTGTATAGCATTCCTTTCGTGACAATCGCGCTGGTGGGCATCTTGTCTACCCAGTCTCACACAGCCCGCATCATGCATGTCGTGACGGCAGGCTTGATGTTCTCGGGTGTGATGTGGTTCTGGGGACCTTTGCTTTGGCAATCAACGTTGCAAGGCCATCATCTGTGTGGGGCTGAGTACAACGCAATGTTTATCGGTGAAGAGGGGATGGAGACACAGGTGTTGGGCAGGCTGATCCCGTTGATCCATTTGATGGTGTCTGGTGGGTTATTCTGGCTGGCGGTAAGGAAATTGAGGGCGAAAGCTATTTCTTGATAATCGAAAAGAAATGGGATTATCGAACAGAGAAGCCAGCCCTGAAATTTTGAACCATTTGGGGCTGACTTTTGTTTATTGATTAGCCGTACCACTTTTTCAAATAGATTGCGTTTAATTCTAATCGCGCAGCATGTTTTTCTCGTTATTTTCAGTTTGCTTCTTTTTATATGTCTATTTTTATAGGCTTCGTGTGTTATGCCTCCAACAAAAAACTCTTAAAGTGACTCGCCACGGCAGAGGCTTTTGTTGGTGGGTGGTAGTACACGTTTAAGCTCCAAATACTGGTTTCATAGTCTTCCAATACGCGCTCTAAGCGGTGTTCGGCCAAGGCCGGTTCCACAATGAAGGCCGGTAAATACGCAATGCCCGCCCCTTGAATCGCGCTTTGCAATAATAGGTCACTGTCATTGATTTCCAGTGATTTCGGCACTTTTATCATCTGCGTTTCGCCGTTTTTTTCAAAAATCCAATCGTTACTGCCCGTTAATGTGGTGGCAAACAAACATTGATGTTGAGCGAGGTCGGTCGGCACCTCCGGGGCTGAACGGCGGTATAAATACGCAGGGGAGGCGACGGGAATAAATGGGCTTTGCATTAGTTCTCTGCGTACCAGATGGAGATCTTTCTCTTGATAGCCTTGATAACATGCATTGGCACTGATGATTAAATCCGCCTCACTGCTGTGGTCGAGCGCCCAGGGGGTGACATTCACGTTAAAGGTAACGTGAGGGTGCTCTATCAAATAGGTGCTGATCTTCGCCATCAAATAGTGATTGGCAAATACTGGCGTGCAGGCAATGTTAAGGTGGCCTTTGTTGTGATCTTGAAAGTCTTGCAGGTTTCGACACAGTTGCTCTGCGCTATCAACCATAGGGGAGAAGTCATCCATCAGTTTCTGGCCAGCGGGAGTCGCCGTTAAACGGCGGTTGGTACGACGGCATAAGGTTAACCCGAATGACTGCTCTAAATCTTGTAACCAACGGCTGCCTGCCGACACGGAAATATTGAATCGGCGCGCCGCCGCAGAAATAGACCCAGTGCGGATGACATAAACGAAAAAAGCCATTTTATCGAGCATAACAACGTCCTCGGGAAAGCGTGTGGTTCAAAAAAAGAGAGACACAGAAAAAATAAAGACCGGTAGAAAATGAAAAAGCAGGCTTATCGAAAGATAAACCTGCTTTTTTACCGTTTAAGACAACTTACGCATTCGCCTTAACAGGTTCTGGTTGTTTTTCTGGGAGATGTTTACCCAGTTTCTTCGCCATGGTTTCTTCCATCTTCTCAAGGCTGACACCTTTCGTTTCAGGTACATACTTAACCACAACAAACATACAAAGTAGTGACAGTACCGCGAACACCCAGAAGCTAAAGGCACCGTTGAAATTCTCTTTCAGGTAGGCGTTTTCATTCAGCATTGGGAATAGCTGAGTGACTAAGAAGCCAGTGAACCACTGTGCGCCGACCGCGATAGCCATGGCACGTGAACGGATGCTGTTCGGGAAGATTTCAGAAATCATTGTCCAGCATGCACAACCCCATGATGTTGCGTAAGAAACCACATACAAGCAAAGAGCAAATAGCGCCGCGTAACCTTGAGTTTGGGTGTAAAGCACATAACCAACGATGGTCATACCCAATGCACAGCCCAATGTACCCCATTTCATCAGTGGTAAGCGGCCGACTTTATCAATCAGGTACATACCCAAGCCGTTACCGGCGATGAAGACGATACCCACGAAGGTAGTTTGGAACAGGGCGTTTTCAGTACTGCCTGTGATTGGCTTAAGAATTTCGGGGGTGTAGTACATGATGACGTTGATACCCGTTAACTGCTGGGCTGCCGCGACAAAGGTACCGATAACAAGGATAGCGAATAGCAGGGGAGAGCGTAGGCTAATTTTGCTCTTACCATTAGACGCGCGAGCATCAACGAGAGAGTCTTGAATGTCTTTGATGACGCGGTCTGCGTGTTCAGGGTTAGAGATTTGCGACAGGGTGTCTTTGGCTTTGTCGATCTGACCTTTCAGTACCAACCAACGTGGTGACTCAGGGATAAGGAAAAGTAAGCCAGCAAAGAGTGCCGCAGGGATCACTTCAGAACCCAGCATCCAACGCCATCCCATGTCCACTAACCATTCTTCTGACATGCCTTTAGCAATCAAGTAGTTAACATAGAACACACCGGTTTGTCCGATAACGGCTGATTGCTGGAACATACTCACAGCACGGCCGCGGAAGTCTTTCGGGGCGACTTCAGACATATACATCGGGGAAACCACACACGCCAAACCAACGGCCACACCACCGACAATACGTAAAATAGTATAGAAGGTAAACGTGTCGGCAAGGGCTGAGCCGATAGCGGAAATCATAAAGAGGATGGCCGCAATAAAGAGGGTGTTGCGGCGACCATATTTCAACGCCGACCAACCGGCGCTTACAGCACCAAGAATACTGCCGAGTACCACACTGGATACTGCCCAACCTGTCTGGGCAGGGCTTAGATTAAAGTGATCACGAATGGGACCAATGGCGCCGGATATTACTGCCGTATCATAACCTAATAAAATACCGCCTAATGCCGCAATACAACAAATCCTAATAATGTATGCGAAATTATATTTACGGGACGCAGCCGCTGTGGTGGATGACATGTTCTACTCCTTGATGAGATCCCCGTCTCTTGCTCAACCATCGAATAAGTTTGAGTTGGGTAGCTGTCCGATACGCCTATTACTGTAGGGTATAGGTGTCGGTTATTAGTTGTTCGCCAATATTTATATATGTCATATTTTTCTTTGAAAATATTTTTTCATTTGGCGATGTATGCATCATATGTCTTAGAGGGCGTTTCGGCTACGGTTTAAATGCCCATTTGTTCAAAAATGTTAGCTCAATCAACTTTTGATAAATATTTATCACTGTCTTAATTTATCACAAGCTATTGTTTTAGTTAGATTAAATATAAGTGTGATCTTGCTCAAGAAACCCTTGGAGACCRCGTATTTACTGGGTTTTTTCCATTCCAATGCAGTTTGTTGCAATGGATTTCATTGGGTGAAAAATATTTTTCAAAGTGATTTTTTCGGGTATAGTGATTTCCAGTGAAGCGAAGGATGAAGATTAAAAAATACATCGTGTTAATGTCACAAAAGCATAGCAAGGTGGTTGATTAAATTTCATCGCCCTAATACGGAAAAATTATTTCAATTCGATGGAGAATAAAAAAATGAGCAATGTGAAATATGGTATCAGCCCACTAACTTGGACTAACGATGACATGCCAGAACTTGGCGGTGATATTCCATTGGAAACATGTTTGAGCGAAATGGCTGAAGCCGGTTTTACAGGGACTGAGCTAGGGACTAAATACCCACGTCAACCAGAAGTATTGATTCCGCTACTTGAAAAGCACGGTCTTGTTCTGGCATCGGGCTGGTACAGCGGCAACCTAATGACGCTAACGGCGGAAGAAGAAATCGCAGCAATGCAAGATCACATCAAACTCCTAAAAGCAGCAGGTTGTTCTGCAATGGTGTTTGGTGAAGTGAGCAACACGGTTCACGGCGACATCACTAAGCCATTGTCTTCTCGTGTAATCCTGACAATGGATGAGTGGAAAATGTACTGTGGCAAGCTAACCACAGTGGCAGATTACCTACTGAATGAGCACGGCATTAAGCTGTCTTTCCACCACCACGTTGGCACCATCGTAGAAACAGAAGACGATATCAACTTGTTGATGGAGCTAACCGGCGACGCGGTTCACCTAACACTGGATACAGGCCACATCACTTACGGTGGTGGTAACCCAGTGACCATGATCAAGCGTTGGGGTCATCGCATCGGTCACATGCACTTTAAAGACCTACGTCTAGACGTAATGAAAGCAGCACGTGACGCAGACAAGTCTTTCCTAAACGCAGTGCTTGATGGTGTATTCACCGTTCCTGGTACAGGCGATGTGGACTACGACGATGTATTCGCAGCACTGAAAGAGCGCGGTTACAAAGGGTGGTTACTTGTAGAAGCTGAGCAGGACCCAGCGAAAGCGAATCCACTGGCTTATGCAAAAACTGCGTATGCAAACATCACAGGTTACGCAGAAAAATACGGCCTATAAGCACTACGTTCTGTCTGTGGGGAGTGTAACCACTCCCCATTAACTGGCTAAATCTCAGCATGGATTAATTGATTGCCAGGGCGGGGATGCCACATTTTTCGGGTATCGAAATCGAGGAAGACAATGAATACTGTACGCCTGACTGTTGCTGAAGCGTTTGCAAAGTACCTTGCAGCACAAATGATTGAAATTGATGGAAAGAAAGAACAACTCTTTGGTGCCGCCTTCGGTATTTTTGGCCATGGTAATGTGACCTGTTTTGGTCAGCAGCTAAAAAATATTGAAGACAAAATCCCGACGTGGCGTGGTCAGAATGAACAGTCGATGGCAACCGCTGCCATTGCCTACGCCAAGGCCAATAAACGCCAGCGTATTGGTATTGCGACCAGCTCGATTGGCCCAGGCGCAACAAACATGGTGACCGCCGCGGGTATTGCCCATACCAACCGCTTGCCATTGCTTCTTATCTCGGGTGACGCGTACGTCAGCCGTCTACCAGACCCTGTCTTACAGCAGCCGGAAAACTTTGAAGATCCGTCTGTGACCTGTAACGACACCTTTAAGCCATTAACACGCTACTGGGATCGCATTATTTCTCCTACGCAGTTGATGCACACCTTACCGCAAGCATTGGATACCATGCTTGATCCGGCGACTTGTGGCCCCGTTTTCATCGGCTTACCACAAGATATTCAAGGTGTGGCTTACGACTACCCAGAAGTGTTCTTTGCTGAAAAATTACATCGCATTCGCCGTCCAGAGCCTGAAATGGTGGTGCTGGAAGAAGCGAAAGCCATCCTAGAAAAAGCAGAACGTCCACTTATCATTTCCGGTGGTGGTGTGCACTACTCACTGGCGACTGATGAACTAGCGGCATTTGCAGCAAAACACAATATCCCAGTGGTTGAGACCATTGCTGGTCGCGCCACCATGCTGCAAGACAACCCATTGAATGCCGGCCCTATCGGGGTGACGGGTTCAGATTCTGCCAACTACATGGCAGCCCATGCGGATGTCGTGGTGGCTATCGGTACACGTTTGCAAGATTTCACTACCGGTTCTTGGACTGTCTTTAAGAACCCAGACATGAAATTGATCAGCATTAACGTCGCGAAATTCGATGCCGTTAAGCACATGTCTTACCCCGTACTGGGTGATGCACGCACCTGTATGACCAAGCTATCTGGTTTGCTCGGTGACTGGTGTGCAGCGCAAGAATGGGCTGACACCGCGAAAGTCCAAGCAGACGAGTGGAAAGCACTGGTTCAACGCCGCACTCACCCACAAGAAGGTGACTTGCTACCGGGTACGTCTTCTTACGCGGAAGTGATTGGTAAGTTGAACGTCTCTATGCAGCCGGGTGACACCGTACTGACTGCAGCGGGCGGTCTACCCGCAGAGCTTGCGATGAACTGGCAGAACTACCAAATCGGTAAGTTCGATATCGAGTTCGGCTTCTCTTGCATGGGTTATGAAATCGCCGGTGGTTGGGGAGCGAAAATCGCTAACCCAGACAACGATGTGGTTGTGCTAGTGGGTGACGGATCTTACATGATTCAAAACTCAGACATTTATTCGTCTGTGTTGACGGGCCACAAGATGATTGTGGTGGTGTGTGATAACGGTGGTTTCGCGGTGATTAATAAGCTGCAAAACAATACCGGTAACGAGTCATTCAACAACCTATTAGCAGACTGCCGCCGCCCAGCGGGTGAGGTTGCCCGAGTTGACTTCGCCAAGCATGCAGAAGCTCAAGGTGCGATCAGTGAAAAGCTGACGTCTATTAATGAGTTTGATGCTGCCTTTGCCCGTGCAAAAGAAGCGGACCGCACGTACGTGATTGTGGTGGACATTGACCCAGTATCGCCAATGGCATGGTCGAAGTGCGATTGCTGGTGGGAGGTTGGTCTACCAGAAGTAACGCGCAACGAAGAGACCGCTGCCAAAGTGGCTGACTGGGAAGAAGGCCGCGTGCACCAGCGCCGTGGGGTTTAATTCTTACGCCATCGACGCACGATGAACCGCTTAAAAATATAACGATTTCATTTTCCAATAATCAATGCAGGTATGTCGGTACATCCTACTTACGTCATCCCACCGGGGTACCTGCCAAGGAGCAAAGCTATGTTTAATGAAGAACGCCATTTTGATCAACCAATCCGCTGGGCAATGGTCGGCGGTGGCCGTGGCAGCCAAATTGGTTATTCACACCGTAATGCGGCACAGCGCGACGGGCTATTCAAGTTAGTGGCCGGTGCCTTTGATCTTGATGCCGATCGTTGCCGTGACTTTGGTACCAACCTAGGCCTTGCGGGCGACCGTTGCTACGCCAGTTACAAAGAGATGTTTGCAGCAGAAGCGCAGCGTGAAGACGGTATTCAAGCGGTTTCAATCGCCACACCCAACTCGACCCACTACGAAATCTGTAAAGCGGCATTAGAAGCCAAGCTGCATGTCGTGTGTGAAAAGCCAATCACGTTTACCACTGAAGAAGCAGAAGAGCTGAAAGTGATTGCGGCGCAAAACAATCGTGTTATCGGTGTGATGTACGGTTACTCCGGTTTCCCAATGGTACAGCAGGCACGTGAAATGGTGCAGCGCGGTGACTTGGGTGACATTCGCGTTATCAACATGCAGTTTGCTCACGGCTTCCACAACGAAGAATACGAAAAGAATGATCCAGGCCTAAAGTGGCGTGTTAGCCCACAAGTATCTGGTCCAACTTACGTGTTGGGTGACATCGGTACCCACGCTTTCTACTTATGCGAAGTGATGACAGGCCTAGAAGTTGACCGTCTATCTTGCATGCGTCAAAGCTTCATCAAATCCCGTACGCCGCTAGAAGATAACGCGCACGTCATGATGGAATTCAAAGGCGGTGCAGTGGGTACGCTGTGGGCATCGGCTGTGAATGCGGGCTCTATGCACCAGCAGAAAATTCGCATCGTGGGTTCAAAAGCGTCTATCGAATGGTGGGATGAGCAGCCTAACCAATTGCGTTACGAAGTGCAGGGCGAAGCATCACGCATTCTAGAGCGTGGCATGGGTTACCTACACCAAGATGCGGCAGGCGTTGCGGCAAACCGCGTTGGTGGTGGCCACGCAGAAGGTTACTTCGAGTCTTGGGCTAACCTGTATCACCGTTTCGCATTGGCATTTGATGCGGCAAACCGTGATGACCAAGAAGCACTCGCAGGCATTTGGTTCCCTGGCATTGATGCCGGTATCGAAGGCGTCCGTTTGTGTGAGAAATGTGTTGAATCTGCTGACCAAAACGCAGCATGGGTAGAGTACAAGTAATAGGGCCTTACTATGACAAAGATTGCACTTCAGCAAGATCGCAAGCTGGATGCCATCGTGTTAGGTCGCGCGGGCGTAGATCTTTACGCCCGTGAATCCAACACGGACATGGCAGATATCACTGGATTCAACAAATTCGTCGGCGGTTCGGCAGCCAATATTGCCGTCGCTATCAACAGACTGGGCGCTAACGTCGGGTTTATTGGTTGTGTTGCTGATGATGCATTCGGGGGTTACGTAAAAAGTTACATGTCAGGCCAAGGGATCAACCTGGATGGCATGATGACAGACAATTCAGGTTCCCGCACCTCTGTGGCCTTCACAGAGATGAAGCCAAGCAAATGTACTGTCTTGATTTACCGTAACAACGCCTCAGACCTGACGCTCAAGCCTGAGCAGGTGAGTGCAGAATACATTGCCAGCAGTAAAGTACTGGTGGTAACTGGCACGGCGCTATCAGAAAGCCCAAGCCGCGAAGCGACATTGATTGCCATGGAACACGCCCGCCGCAGCAATACATTGGTGGTGCTGGATGTGGACTACCGTCCGTACTCATGGCGCACCGATGTGGATGCTTCTATTTATTACGGCATTGCTGCTGGGCTATCAGACATCGTGATCGGTAACCGTGAAGAATTCGACATGATGGAAACCGTGCTTGCCCCAGGTAACACGGATGATGATGCCACAGCCGCGCGTTTCCTACGGGCTAACACGCAAGTGGTGGTCGTGAAAGCGGGTGAGCTGGGCTCAAAAGTCTACTGCCGTGACGGCCATAAGTTTGAACAAGGTATTTTCCGCGTAGAGGCCCAAAAGCCGTTCGGTTCGGGTGACTCTTTCGCTGGCGGATTGATTTGGACATTGGTCAATGGAGGGGAGCTGGAAGCCGGTGTTAAACACGGTACTGCCGCCGCTGCGATCAATGTGAGTGGTAACAGCTGCACAGAAGCGATGCCAACCAAAGAACAGTTATTTGACTTTATTGAGACCAGAGAGCAAAGCCTGTAATTCCCCCTGCTTGATAACGGCAGACAAGGACAACAGGCGGTTAGGTCCAGCCGGGCCAGTATGAAACGATAAATACGTTTAGTTGTGACATACATACCATCGAGGCCCGGCTTTTTTATTCTCAGCACTTGCACCAGAAGCTCAACACCAAGCCGCACCATTGAGAGGCTTACTAAGAACGCTCACAAAGAGCAGTCACCAAACAACAGACATTCATTCAACTATTTACGCGCTAACCTGACGACTGATGACAGATGATTCATGCAAAGACAGGCAGGGCAGTGAGGAGAAAGTAACATGGGTAAGCATATCCCACCTTTTGATAATAAAAACCAACCGATTGTCGATGTGAATGATGACGTCACACCGCTGTGTTATTTCAACCAAGTTTGCCTTGCACAAGGCGACACGCACCAACACCACGTTGAAGGCTATGAGTCTGTGATCGTACTGGCGGGTGGGACATGTTCTATCAAAGTCAGCAACGGCGACACGGTGGCAGTGTTTGACAATATCGGCCAGCGTAAATCGGTGTGGGAAGGGAATCCGGAGTCCGTGTATGTTCCGCTGGGTTATACCGCTGAAATCGAATGTGTGAGTGATAAGGCTGACATTATGATCGCTGGCGGCAAGTTTGAAACGGCGCTTGAACCGTTCTGCTCTCGCCAAGACGAAGTGGATATTGTTCAGTACGGCTCTGACGAGACCAAAACCCACCGTAAAATTAAGCACGTATTGGGTCAGGCGAATGCTGACAAACGTGGTCGCTTGCTAGTGAGTGAGTTGTTCACCGTGGGCGCGGGTGGTTGGTCTGGTTTCCCGCCGCACAAACACGATGAAGATCGTGTGAAAGAAGATGGCAGCAAAGAAACCCTGTACGAAGAAGTGTATCAGTTCCGCTTTAACCCAGACTTCGGTTTTGGTGCGCAATTCCTGTATGAGCATGAAGATGATTTCGGTCCGGTTTATCACGTACGCACAGGCTCAGTGATTGCGATTGATAAAGGCTATCACCCAAGCGTGGCAGCACCGGGTTATGAAATGTATTACTTCACCATCATTGTGGGGAAAACGTCGAAGTCATTGATTCAACACTTTGACCCGCACCATGAGTACCAGGTGAACACCATTCCAGGCATCAAGGATATGATTGCCAAATTCAAATAAGGAAGCCCGTCATGCTTGTAAACTTAAATGATTTATTGCCTCAGGCTGCAGCATCAAATTATTCAGTGCCTTGCTTTAATGTGTTTGGTTTTGAAGATGCCAAAGCCGTGGTTGAAGCGGCTGAGGAAGTCGGTAAGCCGGTGATTCTGGCCTGTAACAAAGACGTTGTGGATTTCTATGGCGTTGAAACGGCGGCGGCGATGTTCCTGAATTTGGCGCATAACAGCACGGCCCCCGTGTGTTTACACTTGGATCACACCTACGAAGAAGAAATTGTTTTTCGTGCGCTGAAAGCCGGTTTCAGCTCGGTGATGTTTGATGGTTCACAGTTGCCATTGGAAGAAAACATTGCTCGCACACGTAAAGTGGCGGATGTCGCGCACGCGCTGGGTGCGTCAGTGGAAGGGGAGATTGGTTCGGTACCTTATGACGAAGGCCGTGATCACATTAAAACCATTTACACCTCACCGGAAGATGCGGCACGCTTTGCCAATGAAAGCGGTGCAGATTGTGTTGCGATTTCAGTGGGCAACGTACACCGCCTAACGGAACCAACGTGCACCATTGATTTTGGCCTGTTGGATCGCATTGCCAACGAAGTGTCGATTCCTCTTGTGATCCACGGCAGCAGTGGGATCCGCGATGAAGACATGATTAAGCTAAAGCAGAGTCGCGTGTCTAAATTCAATATTGGTACCTGTTTGCGACAGGCGCTTGGTCATAACTTACGCGATTATATGAACCAGGAACCACATAAATTTGACCGTATTTACTTCATGCAAAAGGCAATGCCTTATGTGAAGCAAGAAGCGATTCGCAACTTACTGTTATTGTCATAGAATACACGCCCCTTACGTGTTACTAGTGAGGGGCATTGTATTGTTATTATTACTTTTAAGCGGGAGAGCGGCCATTTATGGAAGTTGAAGAGCAAGTCCCTGTGGATCTGGATACGTTACGTGAACTGATCGTGAAGCGTTACGATAGCCTGAGCCACCGACTTCAACAAGTTGCCGATTTTGTGATGGCACAACCGATGCTGGTGGCGGTAGAAACAATGGCGACCATTGCGGAACAAGCCAATGTACCGCTGTCTACATTAAGTCGCTTTGCCAATACCATGGGGTATGCGGGCTACAGTTCGATGCAGGCTCTTTTCCGTGATCAATACCTTAATCGCCCCCGTGATTATAAAGAGCGTGTGAAAAAAGCGCGCGCTAGCGAACAAGTGAGCCAAGACTCGCCAACCGCTATTTTCCATGATTTTGGTCAAGCCAATATCGAGGCGATAGAAGAACTGCAAATGTCAGTGTCGCCGCAAAAACTTGAACGTGCTGTTGCGCTGCTCAATGATGCCGACACCATTTATATTCAAGGCATGCGCCGTGCTTATCCGGTCGCGTTTTACTTGTGTTATGCGCTCATGAAGTCAGACAACAATGTGGTATTGCTGGATGATCATGGTGGCATGTTAAGACCCATGACGCGACGTATGAGCAATAAAGATGTATTGCTGACCATTACTTACAGTCCGTATGCACCGGAAACCAGTGAATTGATTGATGCCGCTTATGCGAAAGGGGTGCCGGTGGTGGCCATCACGGATAATCAAATGATGGATCAAGGCAATAAAATGGAAGTGTGCTTTGAAGTGAAGGAAGGGGACGTCATGGGCTTCCGCTCATTAAGTAGTTCCATGTATTTGGCACAAACGTTAGCCGTCAGCTTAATGTGCCAAGACATTAAATAACCGTTTTAATAACGATAAAACGTTTTATTAAGATAAGAGCCTAGCTAGCAGAAATAAATAAAAGCCACCGAGGACATGAATAACACCCTGTTATTTGTCCTTGGTGATTGTCTGTTACTTGCCGCGCTATGACTTTAATCTATTTATATTTTCATATATAGATGCCATTAACGTGGCATCTATTCCCCCTCTGTTTGATGACATACAATGTCACTAAGGATGTATGATGCGTTTTGCCTTGCATGGAATGTGTTCACTCTACAGTAATATTCTTTCTGATGTCCGACTCGCCAAAGAAACGGGTTATGAGGGGCTGGAAATACATACCGACAAATTATGGCGTTATTTAGACGCGGGTTTAACCGCGAAAATGTTGAAAGACCGTCTACAAGACGCCGGTGTACAAGCGTCAGCGATTGATATTATTGGTGGTGTAGAAGCCGCCACCAAAGACGATCAACAACGTGTCTTTGCTCAAGCGGAAACCCTATGCCGCGTTGCCAAAGAAATTGGTGCACCGACAATCCAGCTTAATGCGTTTGAAGGGCTGAACGGACTTTCCGTTGAAGACAATATTCGTCTGACTGCCGACAATATCCGTAACATTGCAGACATTGGCCGTGAGTACGGTATTCGTTTCCAATATGAAGGGGCGGCGTGGACACCGATTGCTAGCCTTGACGACTATTTGCGCCTACATGATGCCGTTGGTCGCGATAACTTTGGTTTTGTATTGGATACCTGGCACCTGTGGGCGTGTCGCGGTGCGACGCCTGAGCAAGTGGCGAAGATCGAGAAAGAACGCATCTACAACGTACACTTTTCTGACGGAAAACGCCCTGCGGTTGGGGAAGCGTGGCCAAATGAACGCGCCCTACGTGGTTATTTATTAGGCGAAGGGGATATTCCGTTGCATGAGTGGGCTAGCGCAATTGTGGAAACAGGATATGATGGTTTTTGTTCAGGTGAGTTTTTGAATGATCAGCTGTGGGAACAGGATCATTATTCGCTGGCTGAGCAGATGCTTCAAGGAATGAGGGCATTGATTAAGTAGGGACGAATCAGCCATATAGCCGGGGTATTTAAGGTCAATTAGATCGCTTAGGTCTCTGGGTATAGTTATTGGACACATGAAGTGGATACATCATTTGGAGGCCTTGTGCCTCCTACTTGCACAAGGAGCGTTTTACCATGCAATTAGAACGCCGTGCTGACTTAATTCTTATCGGGACAACGCTGTTAGCCGCAGCAGGTTGGGTTTTCTCGAAAGAGGCCATTCAAGGCTTGCCGCCTTTTGGTTTCATAGGCTTACGATTTGTCATGGCCTCCCTTTTCCTTTTACCGTTTTGTATTGGCCACTTTCGTGACGTAGCAAGAGTGGATATTGGCAAAGCCATGAGCGTCGGCTTACTGCTAGGAACCGCATTGCTGATGTGGATCTATGCCATGTCGACCACGAGTACATTGGGCGAAGGGGCATTCATTATGAGTCTGTCCATGCTGTTTGTCCCGTTAGTGGCGTGGCCGTTATATAAAATCAAACCGCCTCGTGTGTTTTGGCTTGCTTTGCCGGTCGCTTTTTCTGGGTTGGCCATGCTGTCTTTGGGTGGGGCAGTACAGTGGCAGTTTTCACCGAGTCAGGGGTGGTTTTTGGCCGCCGCAGCCATGCTTGCCATTCACTTTAATGTGAACAGTCAGTTTGCCCGCCGTCTACCAACGTTATTGCTGACGGCATTGCAGCTCTTTGTCACAGGGTGTGTTGGCTTGCTGGCGTCACTGCTGTTTGAAACGTGGCCTGAAACCATCAGTATGGAAATCTGGGGTTGGTTTGCTTTGAGTATGTTGGTTGCGACCAGTATCCGTTATGTCATGCAAACTGCCGGTCAAAAACACAGTACGCCAGCCAATGCGGCGGTGATCATGATATTAGAACCGGTCTGGACGGTGGTGTTGAGCGTACTGTGGTATGCAGAGCAGATGCCCGCACACAAAGTCACTGGCTGTCTGATGATCTTGTCTGCGTTGTTTATTTACCGGGCTGGTCCGTTGTTGATGAGACGTTTTTACCGTCGATCTACTGCGGCATAATACGCGCGTATCATTCATTGTGGCGTATCAAACTCAACCGTATTTATGGCTTGTTATTCAGCGATAAATACGGTTATCTCTTTTCTCTTTTTGCATTAAAAATCTCACATCAAACTTTATTACGAATGGCATGCTATTCAATGTGCTAATAGTGATGGCAGTAAATGACTTTACGTCGTTATTTTTATTTTAAATTATGTGTATTTAATGGTTGGTAGTGTGA